>JAHXHU010000107.1 GCA_025656375.1 Candidatus Thiodiazotropha sp. (ex Ustalcina ferruginea)
TCCGGGGCCATAACAGGTTGTCGAAGATCGAGTCGATTTCGGGGACTTGGAAGTCCCGAAATCCATCATGAGATCAAAGACTCTCTTGTGTTGCCGGAACTGGATGGGGCGGTCACACCATCACGAGCCTTGTACGGGCGTGCCGACCTGCATCGACGTTGGCTGTTGGATGGTTGTCTAGAAGTGTTGGGGTCAGCTCAACAGGTCTATATCGATATCCCGGAAGGGCGACACAATTTGAAGTTGCGTGCCAGCACCTCCGTATTACTGCGACTGCATGGTCGTCCCGAGGCTGGTGATTTTCTGCTGCAAAGGAATCAGTTTCAGTCATCGGCTAAGAGGCCACCCCAACCCGGTGTTACTGAATCCCTGCTCGTTGACCTCGGTCATCTGGCCCGGGATAACCGTCAAAGTGGAACCGCAGCAAAGGCCTTGGATTCAGTAGGCAGGTTGAGCAATAGTGCGCCCTTGGAACGTGAATGGGTGTCCGAGGCTCAGGCGATGGATGGCAGGCATGGCTTTTTTCGCCCGCTGTTTCCTTCTAAAAAACCGGATGCAGTAGCCGTATCGGTGCTTTGGCCAGTGAAGTCTCAGCTTCGCTGGGATGACCGAAGACCCTTACTGATTCCAGAATCATTGCAGTCGAGCCTTGCCAAGGGATTCGGTAGGAGGCAGTTTCTGAGCCTGCCCGAGCGACAGGGTGAGACCGCTCTCTATCACCTGCCGGTAAGGCGTACAGCATCGCGTCTGAGACTACTTGCTGGCCCGAATAAAGGTGTGGATAACCAAGAAATTTTCTTGCAGTTTAATCAGCAACCACCCCGGAAACTTATCCTGCATCCCAGCCTGCCATTGCCGAAAGATGCCTATTGGCCGGATCCTGCCTTGGCTGCGCGAACGCTCTCTATGGATGGTGTCATTGCGATACCCCATACAGCAGCAGTGGCTGATCTGGAGTTACCCCTGCCCGCTGATATCAACACGGTTCGGTTGTGGCAATCTGCAAAGAATTCGCAGCCTGTGGTGCTGGCATTGGATATACGCATGGCTAGACACCACGCTGCCAACGAACCGGAATATCGTTTTCTGATCGATGAATTGAAACCTGGAACCCTCCAACAGCTGCTGCAACAGAGCCTGACTTCCATTGCTCAATTAGCCAAGTCACAACAGGCCATTGTTCATCTTTTCGATAGCTTTCCGGTAAACGAACCCACCACCAAGAAGGCGTTGTTAAACGATTGGTTACCTTTGCTGCGATTTCTCTATTCCAGATACAGTCGATTTGTGGCAATGGTTGAGCAACCCTTGCTGGTGTTGAAGTCAGAAAATGGCAATGATTTATCTTTGCTGGAACTACGTCGTCAAGCCGAACAAGCTGTCATCGAACAGGATTGGGTAAGGGCCGTCGAGGCGTGGAGTGCCATGCTGCCACAAGCCAATGACGAGATGCGTCGCCATGCCCTGATGCAACGGATCAACGAATGGGTGAAGGCTATCTGGCCGAGCTGCAATTAAGGGGCATGTTGATCCATGAACCGGACAGGATCTTGCAGGATGAAGCTGCAAAGGAGCTGGCCCTAGGGTATGAAAAAAATCAAAATGATCAGGGGCGTATCGAACTGGCGGTTACCCGTGCAATCCTCTCCCCACAACCTGATCGTCTGGTGGATTTGGCCCGGGTGTTGATGAGGGATGGTCATCCGGACTGGGCGACCAAGATTCTGCTGTCACTTCCAAAGGAGCAGCGGCCACCCTCAATACTCGTCCAAGCAAGCTATGCAGCTGGATGGTGGCGTACCTTTGAAGTCAACCTGCGAGCACTCCAAGATCGACAAAAACAGGCGTTGTGGCAGGGATATCACGCCCAACTGTTCGGTAATTTTGATCGTGCCGTCTCAGCATGGAAAACGGTGGGTCTCGTGGGGAAGCGCTGATCAAGTCTTTAAAAAGTGGTTTGGTTCTTCGTCGGCAGTTAATGATGAGTGAGAGACCCAACAAAGTGCTACTTCATGAGTGGGCGGATTGGTGGGACAATCACCCGGGAGAGAGAAGCTGGCGTTCCATTGATAGCGATATCAGTGATTTCGACGGGGTTGAAACACTCTATGTCCCCGATCAGGATCTGACCTTCAGAGCTTTCCGCTCGTCGCGGGATTCACCTGTCAAAGTCACTATCCAGGGGCCTCGCCGGTTACGCTTTTTTGCCCGGCCACTCCATTCTGATCCAGCCGGAGCGCCAATCGATGATTGGTTGTTGGTTTCAGACGGCTCAAAGAGATGGCATTTTCCTATCAATGGCGATCGATACACGAAAGGGGTTCGACTGATGCATGGCTCGGCTTTGCCGGGCCGAGCCCATCGCTTCGAGTTGAGTTTTGGACCGGGTAGTCACCAGTTGACCCTGTCACCTCATCAATATCCACTCTTATTGCAGGTTGAGGCACTATCACCGCTGACACCTTTATCCGTGTTGTCAGAGCCATTACCGTATGCTGATTTGATCGATGTGAAACGACTTGATCCTTTTCCTGGTCAGGACGTGCAGTGGGTCAAAGCCTGTGCCAAGGTAGAGCATCAGACAGAATCGGTGGAATTCGAAGACACCGCCCAAGAGCGTGGCGAACCGCTTCTCACGACACTGCTTTCTACGCCGGAATCCCTGTCTGTTACCGATGAAAATGACCAAAAAATCTACCAGCAAATGGCGCAATGGCTTTGGCAGGCGGAACAACAATCTGATCGTGCACTGCCGGTCTTGGCCCGGGCGGAGGCACTGTTTGCACAACATGCGACGCGTATCGAACTGCAAGGGATTATACGGCGACTGCGACGCTTTGCCGTCTGGCGACCACTGGATGACTTGCTATCCAGCGCCGGACAACACTATATACAGCAGACCTAATTCCACCCCGAGAGTCCTGGGTTACGAATCCGTAACGCCTTGCTTGAACCACTACTGGATGGCGAGCGATTGATCTATGCCGGACAGCGCTTGGGTATTGCCTTACACAACCCATCCACTCCATCGACCATTACCCTGACCTTTAAGCTGGAAGAGCTTGCCTATGTTGATGCACGGGATTTAACCGCACGCTATCGTGTCGATGGTGGTGAGCACCATGTTGTTCATCTGACGCCTGACCAGCCTAGTCAGCGTGTGCAGGTCAGGATTCCGCAGGGTCGGCATCTACTCCGGGCCGAAATGTTGGATCCTGTGCAAAACCAGATCCTGCGTCTCGGCTTAGCGAATAAGAATCAGCTGAGGGAGCTCAATGGGGATCATGTTCAGGAGCGGGCCTACCAGGTGGCTACCCAGGATGAACCGGTGGAACTGGCCCTCGAAGGTCCGGTCTGGATACGGGTGGATGAAGCGGATGACGGACAAACCCGCAGTCGTTATCTTTTTGTCGAGCCGGGCTGGCGTGAATTGCAGCTAGTGCCAAGGAGTGGACAACAAGAGAGTCTCTATCGCCTGTTTTATCAACAACCTGTAACGGAAGCCAAGCAAAGTCTGCCGCGGGAAAAGCGCCACTTTCAGCCGAATATGATACCGGTCAGCCAAGGCTCTAAACTCAAGCTGCCTGTAGAGCCTATTGAAGATTATTTACCCTTGTCTGAGCAAGAGGATGGCACCTGGAGTTTCTATGGTCGATTGGCCAGCCGACGCAACCTGGATGAGGATCGGGACAACACCCCATCCGCGCTGTTCGTAGAGTTGGGTGTTACCCATCGCCTCTTTCAGCAAGCGGCCGACAGCTATCTGGAATCAGGCATGCTGGTGAGGGCCCGTGAGACGGGTGGCCCGACCTTGGGACTGGATGGGCGAATGCGTTGGCAGAGCGATTTTCGCGCCATCACTCTGGACCTTCAGGGAGACTTGTTTCTTCAGCAACCGGAAAGTGATATTGGTGTGGAGGGGGCCTTGGTGTTGAAAGCCGCCCTACCACAGCACCGGCAGCTGGATGCCAAGAGCTACCACCGACCGACACTCAGCTTATTCCAGCGCTGGCTCAGTATGGACCGGATGCCTGAGGGTTCGAGTGAATCCGTGGATCAGGATATCTTTACCCGCTATAAGGATGATCATCAGCGTGGACTTAAATTAGGTGATACCTTCACTCACTACCCCTGGCGGGACAATCGTCTCCGTGCCAGTCTGTTTCTGACCAGTAACGAAGCACTGAACCCCTTCGACCCGGACCATACCGATTTTACCCTGGGAGCAGATCAGCTGGTACGTGATCTGAATCTGGGCCTGAGCTATCGATGGCACCACTATTTCGATGACGACGATCGTAGTGATGACAGCAATCAACACAACCTGCGCCTGCGCCTGGATTGGCGTCGCTGGTCGACACCACGTCACAGTTGGCATGTGGGGCTGAATCTGGATCATGAACTGGATTCCGGGGATACATCGGTCTTTATTACCCTGAGCAACCAGCGGGCCAATGGGCGTTTCTATCGGGACTATCGTCAGGGAACGGTCGCATTCGAATCGCTACGCACAAGGCATGAACTGGAGCGTCACTTCCCATCCAGTGAGGCAGCTCAATGAACCAGAATCCTGCCCGCCATTTACTGGAGCTTGGATTTCATAGGATATGGCTGCGGGTTGATCGGCCATTGGTCGACCGGTTGGAGTCCGGGTTCAAGGTCTGGTTGGATCAACAACCGCATATGGAAGGCATCTCGATCACCGAAGAGAACCTGCATGCCCGGTTGCTGGTGGAGTATCTGGGGTTCTGGGTTCAGGAAAAACTGGAACAGATGGATAGTCAGCGGGCGGGCTTCACCAAGTTCAGTCAGCGCCATGCCCATGCGGCTACTCAGCGGGAGAAACAGGCCCATATCCTGGGTTACGCTGAGCGACTCGGGGCAACACCAAGGCAGCTGGCTGCTGATCGTAAGGCTATCGAGCGCTGGTTCGGTTATGACGCCATGGCGGAGCGTTACGAACGACGCTACCGGGAGGCTGAACGGGAGCTGGTGGTAGTGCTTGGACGGCTGGGTGTGATCGCCGGCCACTATCTGGAGACCTTCGCTGCCCCGGAGCAGAGCATCGTCTCATGGCGGCAACTGCAGTTAGAAAAAATAGTGCGCCCTCTGCTCGCCTATGAGGGGGATTCCTGGGTCCGTATTGCCGCCTTCGAATCGCTTGCCGCCAGTTTGGTGAGTCTGCCTCATGAGGTGCAAGAGAGAGCCGCAACCGACACCACATTGCGTTTCATCTATCGCTCTGCCTTGGAACGTCGACAGGAGATATGGATTCAGTGTGCGGCCTTGGGTCTGTTGCAGACACTTTCAACGGAGTCGCTGATCTCAGCGCTGCAACATCGCCTGGAAAGCCCCGGGAAAGGAGACGATCTGTTCGTCCGTCGGCGTGCTATGCGTTTGCTTGGAGAGCAGCTTGCCGACTCACCTGAGCTGGGGTCGTTGTTGCTGAGAGTAAAGAATGACCCCAATCCTGCCGTGCGCCAGCTTATCGTTACTTCTATCAACCATGCAGACAGTCTGACTGTCGAGCGCTTGTTACAGGCCTTGATTCAGCATGATCAAGAACCAACAGTCCGCGCAGCGACCCTGTTGGGATTGCGTGGTCTGGTAGATCGTGAAGATCTGTATGAGATCATTCTTGATCAACTGCGAACATCTCTCGCTTCTGAGCAGCATCGATTCGTGCTTCGGGTAGGTCTGAAGATCCTGGTGGATATTCATCAGGACCTGTTTGAATCGGAGCAACGCCATCTTGCCTGTCGCTGGCATACGGTATTGTTACCGGTTTTAGCCTATTTGCATCGGCAAGCGGGTAACCTGGCAATACGTCGCTGGGCTGCTGAAGCTAAGGAGCGGATGTGGGTGTTGCAGACCCCGTCGGCTAGAAGCCTGTCGGCTGCATTGAGTGAGCAGATAGCCGCTATCCCACCACGGCAAGCAGCTCGACTTAAGCGGACCCTGCTAAAGCAGGCAGATAGGGATCTCCTCGGCAGAACCCTCTCATGCCTGGCGCAAAAAGAGTTCGATTTGGAACTTGAATCCGACATCTTTGGCAATCGCCTACGCCGAGGTAACCGGCTAGGCTTTCGCACTTGGCGACTCTGGCATGAGTGGTGGCGTCCATCCACCGATAAGCGACAGGGTTTCCCCCATACGACCGGTCGAATCTACCGGGGAGCGGTACATGCTCCCTCTGCTGTGATGGCGGAGCTGGCCGAAACACGGGTGCCTGGGGAGCCGTTGCACATCGCCGAGGAGGGGGGCGTCGTCCCTACCTGCCCCTGGTGGATGAGGTGATATCAGCCCTGGATGCCGGTCTGTTTCGTGGCAAACCCCTGTGGCTCTATAGTGCCGAAGGGGTCACCGAGCTGTTGCCGCCTGACTCGCTTGTACGTCGATTAACGGCGCGATTTGTATTGACCCTGCGTTTTGATCACTACGCTCGACAGCGTAATTGGCAGGAAGGGGAACGTAGGTCGCCTGCTGCCTACGCAGAGTCACTGCAACGTCTCGGCATCAAAATTCATTTTACCGCCCATCAGGAGACGCCCTGCACCAGCCGGCCGGTGGATGAAGCGGAACTGCCAGGTTGGGGGGCGGATCCGGCAGTAGAGCGGTTCTTTCCCGGATTGGCTGCCATACCTTTCCCGTTCCAGGATTTTTTCGAACGTTTGCTGGACTATTTCTACTCAGTCTATCAAAACAATATCAAACAACTGTTGATGTTCCTGGTTGCCGCGATGATCGGCATGTTTGGTCGCCACCTCTATCTCAATGCCAGGATCAGATCGGCGCGTCGCTCGATGCCTCTGGTGATTGGCGGATGGGGTACCCGGGGAAAATCAGGTACAGAGCGTCTTAAGGCCGCCTTGATCAATGCCAAGGAGTATTCGGTGTTATCAAAGACCACCGGCTGCGAAGCGATGTTTCTGCATTCCCATCCCAATGGTCGTTTGCGGGAGATGATGTTATTTCGCCCCTACGATAAAGCGACCATCTGGGAACAGGCCAATCTGGTGCGTCTGGGTCAACGTCTGAATATTGATGTTTTCCTGTGGGAGTGCATGGGGTTGACCCCCTCCTATGTTGGGATACTTCAACAGCAGTGGATGAAAGATGATCTATCCACCATCACTAACACTTATCCTGATCATGAGGACCTGCAGGGACCGGCGGGTTACAACATCCCCGAAGTGATGACTAACTTTATTCCTGAAAAAAGTGTGTTGATTACCACGGAAGAGCAGATGTTGCCGATCCTTCGGGCTGCCGCCCAATCGAAACAGACCAGGCTGCGTACAGCGGGTTGGCTCCAGTCAGGTCTGTTGCCTCCGGACATTCTGCAACGATTCCCCTATGAGGAGCACCCTGACAATATTGCACTGGTTTTGGAACTCGCTGATGAATTCGGTTTGGAAGAGGACTATGCCCTGAAGGAGATGGCTGATCGGGTGGTACCTGACTTGGGGGTACTTAAGACATCACCCCTGGCACATGTGAAAGGTCGCCAGGTGGAGTTTATCAATGGCATGTCTGCTAATGAGCGTTTCGGCTGTCTGAGTAACTGGCAGAGAACAGGCTTTGCAGATCATGATCCTTATACAAATCCTGAAACATGGCTCGCCACGGTGGTTAATAATCGTGCTGATAGAGAACCCCGCTCACAAGTTTTTGCCGCGATTCTGGCAGAGGATATTGCAGCGGATCATCACTTTTTAATCGGCACCAATCTGGATGGTCTGCGTGGCTACATCAGAGATGCATGGGATCAGTATGCTGAGAACATTTCACTATTTGGTGGAGAGGACTCTAAAGAAAGCGAACCTGTTTCTGTGTTGGAAAAAATGGCCCGACGCTATCGTCTGCCCTATACGCCAACCCATGTGCAGGGTCGGTTGCGGGAGATGTTGAAGGGGATTGAAGCGAACGTTGCCAGTGAACTACTTGAAGCGTTATGGGACAAGCCGGAAAGTCTGCATGAAAAGCTCATCGCCTACCACTCCCGTGAATTGGTCGCAGATATCGTCCGGTTCCACCAACAGCAACTGGGTCTCTATCAGCAGTTCTGCAATCTTGCAGACAAGATCCAGGATAAATCAACAGACAGACAGGACCTGGAACAACAGTTCAAAGAGCAGCTATGGCGTTGGTTTTGGGGCAAGTTTACGGTTATTGAAGATCCTAATAGCAGTGGTGAACAGGTTATACGGGACATTATCAGAGGCACGCCACCAGGACTGAAAAGCCGGACCATGGGCTTACAGAACATCAAGGGTACTGGTCTCGATTTTGTTTATCGCTGGCAGGCTTGGGAGCTTTGTCACCAACACTGTACCCAGCTTGATGCCAAGGATCCCTCCGAAGCCCGTGAAGGTCTGCGCAATCTCTCTGCATTTAAGGATTATGGACAGTTGAGTGAAGAGACGGTGAGTCAGGTTATCGAACGGGTACGTCATAAAAAACTGGCTCAAAACGAACTTTTTCAGGCTCAGTTACAGGTGATTATTGCCAACCTGGATGAGACACTGAAAAGTGTCAGAGATAAAATGGATGCAGGCCGCAGCGTTGGACTCCTGGCCCTAGTCCTGGATGGCGTCGAGGCATTCCTTGACTCCGGGGATGCTGTTCGTCGACGTAAACTTGCTAATCGTATTTACCGGGACCTGCAAAACGAACGTATCAGTCACGAGCGAGCTGCACTCGAGCTTCAGGCCCTCAACAAACGTCAAAAAGAGGGTTGGCTAAAACAGCGTGCGTTCGAATGGGTTGGTGCCACTAAAAAAGGCAAAGGAGAAAAAGACAAATAACCCCAGAACGACTAACCCGAACGTAGGTTAGTAAGATCAGGTATCCTTGCCGCCTACAGCCTCAATGGGTAAAGCTGGCAAATGAATGCCTACCCATAAACAAGCTAGTGATATTCCTGTAGTTATAACTCGAAATAATAGAAACGGAGTGACTCATGGCATCGGGTTCGAAAAAAGTGATTTTCGCGGCATTGATTGGAAATACACTAATTTCCATCACAAAGTTCGTGGCAGCTTCTATTACAGGCAGTTCTGCGATGCTATCCGAGGGAATCCACTCACTCGTCGATTCCGGCAATCAGGGATTACTGCTCTACGGGATTGCCCGGTCAAAGAAGCCGGCGGATGTGGATTTTCCGTTTGGACATGGCAAAGAGATCTACTTCTGGAGCTTTATTGTAGCGATTCTGATCTTCGCCCTGGGGGGTGGTATCTCCATCTATGAAGGCATTAAACACATTCAGCATCCAGAGCCGATGAGCAGTCCGCTGGTCAACTACATCGTGCTTGGACTGGCGATCGTATTTGAGGGCGCTGCCTGGTTGTTTGCATTTCGTGAGTTTTCCCGTGCCAAAGGAAAATGGGGTTATGTGGAAGCCATTCAACGGGCCAAGGATCCATCAATCTTTGTGGTGCTGTTCGAGGATACTGCGGCCATGCTTGGCCTTGTCGTTGCCTTCGCAGGCATAGCACTGACCCAGTTGACCGGTATTCTGGTATTTGACGGTATCGCCTCTATCATCATCGGCCTGATTCTTGTCGGCACTGCTGTCTGGCTCGCCTACGAGACCAAGAGCCTGCTGATTGGAGAGAGTGCCAACCCTGCCGTAGTGCAAGGTATTCGTGAGTTGGTCAGCAGCAAAGCGTCGATTGAGTGTGTCAATGAGGTTTTGACCATGCACATGGGGCCGGACTTTATTTTAGCGAATCTGAGCGTCGATTTCAGAGACAGTATCACTGCAGATGAGGTGGAGAGGACGATCGGTGAAATGGATGGCTCAATTAAGGAACAGTTTCCTCAGGTGAAGCGAATCTTTATCGAGGCGGAAAAGCGAATTGGATTAGATGGTTGACCGACATGAAGCTTGTGGGTAGAATTCCCACTCTTCACTTCGCCTGATTGTCTGGCGGGGGAATAACGCTATTTTTTTCGGGGATTAATGCAATGTATGCGGTAATTCAAACCGGTGGCAAACAGTATCGCGTTTCTGAAGGCGACACCTTCAAGGTCGAAATGTTGACCGCGGATGAGGGCGCCTCCGTCGAGCTGGACAAGGTTTTGATGATCACCAACGGTGATGACGTCAAGGTCGGGACACCTTATGTAGATGGCGGTAAGGTTACGGCTACTGTGAAATCCCACGGTCGTAGCAAGAAGGTCAATATCATCAAGTTTCGTCGTCGTAAACACCACATGAAGCGCCAGGGCCACCGCCAGTGGTTCACTGAGCTTCAGGTAACCGGCATAAGCGGCTGAGGAGAGAGATAGATGGCACATAAAAAAGCAGGTGGTAGTACACGTAACGGCCGCGATTCAGAATCCAAACGCTTGGGCGTCAAGATCTATGGCGGTCAGGTTGTCAAGGCAGGTAACATTATTGTGCGCCAGCGGGGTACCCAGTTCCACAATGGTGTCAATGTGGGCATCGGTAAGGACCACACGCTGTTCGCTAAGTCGGACGGCAAGGTACAGTTCGAGATCAAGGGTCCGCGAAATCGCCGATATGTGAGTGTCGTTGCCGAGTAGGCAGACTCGTTGTCGAGCCTTTAAAGCCTCGTCAATCGACGGGGCTTTTTAGTTTCCATACCATGAAATTCGTTGATGAAGCCAAGATAAAAGTCCTTGCCGGTGACGGAGGTAACGGCTGTGCCAGTTTTCGCCGTGAAAAGTATATTCCCAGGGGCGGACCAGATGGTGGCGATGGCGGCAATGGCGGCAGTGTCTACCTGATCGCCGACAGTGGTTTAAATACCCTGGTTGATTTTCGTACCCAGCGTACCCACAAGGCAGAACGTGGGCAAAACGGCATGGGGCGTGAGCGTACCGGACGAAAAGGGAAAGATCTCTATGTCCGTGTGCCGGTGGGGACAAGGGTCATGGAAGATGAGACCGGTGAGTTGCTGGGTGAACTGTTGGTTCATGATCAGCAATTGCGGGTGGCGAAGGGCGGGGAGCGCGGTATTGGCAATGTGCACTTCAAGAGCAGCACCAACCGGACCCCAAGGCAGTTTACCCATGGCACCCCGGGTGACCGACGGGATCTGCAATTGGAACTTATCCTGTTGGCTGACGTGGGGCTGCTGGGGATGCCGAATGCCGGCAAATCGAGTCTGATCAGTAAAATCTCCAGTGCCCGACCCAAGGTCGCAGACTATCCATTTACCACCCTCTATCCCAATCTTGGTGTGGTGAGTCTTGGCCGAGGCCACAGTTTTGTGGTTGCTGACATTCCCGGTGTGATAGAGGGTGCGGCAGAAGGGGCGGGCCTCGGCCTGCAGTTTCTCAAACATCTGTCCCGTACGCGTCTGCTTTTACACCTGGTTGATATCGCACCACTGGATAGTTCGGTGGACAGCGCTGCAGAGGTGAAACAGATCGAAAAGGAGTTGTTTCATTACTCCAAAGATCTGTCGGATAAAGAGCGATGGCTGGTGCTGAATAAAATGGATTTACTGCTAGATGAGGAGTTTGACGAGCGGAGCAGAAAATTGCATGAAGCATTGGGTTGGGATAGGCCTGTGTATGCCATCTCTGCTGTCACAGGGGAGGGTACCCAAAAGCTTATTGGCGATCTCATGCAACGTCTTGAAGTAATTTGGCAGGCAGAAAAACCGGATATCGAAGCAACGGATGATGCAGAATGGGATCCACTGCAAGGCTGATGGTAGTTGGAGGTATACTGTCCCTCGAATGCTTGATGAGTGAGTGACGGGCTGGATGACATATCATGGTGTAGGTATCAGATGATTTCCCGGGAAAAGATCGCGACCTCCAAACGCTGGGTGGTAAAGATTGGCAGTGCGCTGTTGACTGCCGATGGTAAGGGGTTATCCCGTAAGATGCTCTCCGATTGGGTCGAGCAGATGGCTGCATTGAGGCATGCCGGGCATGAGGTGGTTTTAGTCTCATCAGGCGCCGTAGCGGAAGGGATGAGTCGCATGGGATGGAGAACCCGGCCCCATAATCTGAATGAACTCCAGGCAGCCGCAGCTATCGGTCAGATGGGACTGGTGCACGCCTGGGAGGCCTGTTTTCAGCATTATGGCCTGCACACCGCACAGATCCTCCTGACCCGCGACGATCTGGATGATCGCTCCCGCTACCTGAATGCCCGCAGTACCCTGCGTACTCTACTAGAGCTGGGTGTGGTGCCGGTGGTCAATGAAAACGATACGGTGACCACTGAAGAACTCCGCTTTGGCGACAATGATACGCTCGCAGCCTTGGTGGCCAATCTGATCGAGGCCGATCTACTGGTGTTGTTGACCGACCAGGATGGTTTATTCGATGCAGATCCCCGTTTCAATCCCGATGCGACCCTGATCAACGAGACCCGTGTCGATAATCCTCAGCTTGATGAGGTGGCAGGGGGGAGTGTCGGTGGGCTCGGGCTTGGCGGTATGGTCACCAAAGTGCGGGCTGCCAGACTGGCGGCACGGTCCGGTACAGGCACAGTGATAGCAGCCGGTCGTCAGGACCGGGTGGTAGAGGCGATCAGCCGGGGTGATACAATCGGTACCCTGTTGGTACCGGTGCAGGAATCACAAGCGGCAAGAAAACGTTGGCTGGCCGGCCAGCTGCAACCACGAGGCAGCCTTACCCTGGATGATGGGGCGGTAAACGTATTACGCAGACAGGGTAGCAGTCTGTTGGCGGTCGGAGTGTGTGGGGTGAAAGGTGATTTTTCCCGGGGTGAGGCGGTAGTCTGTCTCGATCTGGCAGGTTGTGAGGTTGCCCGGGGACTGGTCAACTACGATGCTCTCGAGACCTTGAAGATCATGGGTAAACCCAGTAGCCAGATTGAGAGCATTCTGGGTTATATCGATGAAGATGAACTGATCCACCGGGATAATCTTGTGCTGTTGTAATATGTGTTGATTCTTATTGCATCGATACTGTTTGTTTATCCAGCGGTTATAGCTGGATTTTTATTAAAATCATCTTCCAGACTGGATAGGATCTTATTGTACGCAGTTACAGGTCGAGTCAATGGGTATCCGGGTACCGCCACTGCTGGCAAACACGGCTGCCTGGTTTTGTATTTCAGCTGTTACTGCAGGATCAACTGTCGGATTTACAGCGGATGCATGAGCGCCTGCTGTAAAACGCACGATGCCATTCAGTACTTCACTGGGTGGTGCTATTGCCGTCTCTGAGATGCTGTCTGATCCCGATAGGGTGGCGTAGCTATCTGTGGGGCCATTTGGAATCACTGTGTCACCCAGGATTTCGATGATATGCAGCGGATGCATTGCAGCCGTAGCGACAGCGAAATTCAGCCCGTCAATCGGATCAAGTACGTTCTGCCAGTCCCGTAGCCAATGATCAAAGCCTGCGGTGTCAGGGACAATACCTAAACTAGCCAATTGATCCAGCAGTGGTTCCCCAAATGTAAGCGAGTCGGGGGCCATCAGGAGATCGCTCCATGTGCCACCGGGGCTGCTCAGAGTGGCTGTGGTGATGCTGTCGTTGACCCCTAGAAAGAGCGGTCCCTGAAGGGCACTCCAGGATAGACCGATATAGTGCATTTGGGAACCGTCCAGGTCGGGCAACTGGTCACCATCGAGATCCATGGTGGGAATAGTCAGGGCCAGGTGAATAAGATCTGCTGAAGTCTGGCGCAGAGTGTCACGACCAGTGAGAGGATCCAGAACCATTATACCCGGTATCTGTATACCCTTGTCGATGATGCCGTCAGGACCCTGTAGACCCGTGGTGTTATTGAAGCCGTCGAGGAAGAAATGGCGTTCGTTATCACCAAAGATATTGAGTATCGATGGATTACCGGGTCCCTGAAAGAACGGGTTGTTCGGGTCAATGACACCATGCAGTGTGTGATCGATAGATACCACCACGAATCCTGCCATGGCCATACTATCGGCCAATGCCGTGGCCTTGGTACGATTTCCGCCAATCCCATCCATAAAAATCACAACTGGCCATCCTTCAACGGGTTTTATCTGTCCACTATCAATATGTACAGTTACAAACAACGGAATAGTAAGCGTCTCAGTTGGCACGGCCTCGGGGTTATAACGGTTCGGAGGGGTACCCTGCGCAGTCAGCCAAATGCTCCCATAAGGATTGAGTCTGGACTGATACTAGGGAATGTCAGTAGTGCCGACATAGATATCTGCGATACCAGGTAGTGTTTCGATAACATCGTTAGTGGTCAGACCCGAGCGGACTAACACGGTGGGTTGGGACATAGCACTGTCGGCTATCGCCTCGATTACTTCGCTTATGGACTGAGTGGAGGCACTCCAGGCCACCATGATCGTTTCGGGTGACAAACCTAGTAAGTTTACCGCTTTATCAAGCACCGGACCGACTGCATCAGTCACCAAAACATCCAGGTATTCATCACCAGTACTAGTGCTGGATGACCAGGCATTCTTGATTTGCATGAAATGATCATCTGGCGCAATTGGGATGCCTCATGTATTCGTGATGCCAGTCATGACATAGAACATATAGGTGTTGTTTGGTTTAAGTGGAGACAGTGGCAAGATATTCAGCATCGCACCCCCCCCGGTCTCTGTTGTGGTGCTGATTTCAACATCATATTGGATTCCGGGAGTTAGCAGTGTACCGGCGTCAGCATCCAAGACAATGATATTGGCTGTTGATGAGGGTGTAAGAGGATTCAGGGGTTCTACGGTGCTGAAATCAATTTCATCATTGAAAGGGATTTGTAGCGAAGAGGTTGTTGAAAAACCGTCCAACGTATTCACAAATTCCAGATTGCGATCGATGTTCGCAAATCCCGTTATAGAGGGATGTGGGACATTTAGTGTGCCGTCAGACACGGCAGGATCGATAAACCAGATATCGTTGGGATAAGGGGCAAAATCCCGGTTTCTCATTGTAGAAGATACTTCATGGCGTGCTATGAAAGTCGAATCAGGAGGGTTGGGGAGCGCATCATCTCCATTTTCATTGTGTACGCCCAGCATGGGTATGAACTAATGAGGTGAAAGTCCTCTGTAGGAAGGTCACCATCCTTAGCGATTTCAAGCTATTA
>JAHXHU010000332.1 GCA_025656375.1 Candidatus Thiodiazotropha sp. (ex Ustalcina ferruginea)
GAACGTTTCGTAGTCAAAATCAGGATATACGCCGAGCAGGAGGATTAGAATGAGTTCTTTTGAGCTGGGCCTCCTCCCCTCAGGGCGTCTGCACTGCTTCCCATCAACAACGGATGATTCAGCAGGCAAAGTGACTCACAACGCCCCCATCGGTAAGGCCTTTGCACGCAGCATAGGCGAAGGTTTGTTCACTCTTGCGGCCAAAAAAAGTGGTGCCAATCTTTCCCCGTCCCTGCAATATTGGCGCAACTTCGCCTGTAAGTATCTAAGTGAACGCTGCCTACTGGCGCAGACTGACCCGCAGCGGCCGGATCCCATTGCACCGTTAACGGCCAGCGAAACCATGCCTCTGCTCCTGAGTGCACCCCCCTTACGAGGGGCCGAGTATCTCTCCACGCCGGTGCTGCAGGACATCCGGGCCCTGTTGGACGGCTGGGTTTGTGAACAAATACAGGCTACCGGTGGGCTGAGTGCGCTCCTGTCCAAGAAGGCGCCGCAGTGGCACCAGGTGGGCCGAGTCTGTTTTCATCTTGCGGAAAACAAGAATGACCCGGATTACCCCTTTGCGTTCATGGCGACCTATGCCCCGGAAATCTCAGCACGGGGCCGTATTCGTCATCTACCTCTCAGCCGCGCTCTACAGGAATATGCGGGGGCGAAAAACAAGAAGGCGTTGATTCGCCTGCTCTCACCTGTTCAGCTTGCCGCAGAATCCAGCCCCGTGATCAGAGATCTGGTTGATACCGGCGATATCTATCATCCCCTGGCCTGGTCACCCGGAGAGGCCTATGAGTTTCTCAGGGGTGCACCACAGTACGAGCAGTGCGGAGTGGTGGTTCGATTGCCTGATTGGTGGCGGAAACGGAACAGACCGCGAGCCAGCGTTACCATTGGTGAGAAAAAAATAAACAACTTCAGTGCCGATTCGCTGCTGGATTTCAGACTGAATATTGCGCTGGGAACGGAGCCGCTCAGCAAAGCCGAGTTGAAAAAACTGATGGCTGCAGGTGACAGCCTCGTTTTTATAAAAGGGCAGTGGATTGAGGTGGATCAGGAGAAGCTGAGTGAAGCACTGGCCCACTGGAAAATGGTGGAAGCAGAAACGGCAAATGGCGGACTCACCTTTGCAGAAGGGATGCGGTTGCTGGCGGGTGCGCCTATCGATCTTAAGGATGATTCCCTGGAAGAAAGTCGAGAGTGGTCTTTTGTCCGACCGGGCAAATGGCTGGCCTCAGAGCTGGAGGCGTTGCGCTCGCTCGACCAAGTGAAGACCGTCAGCCCCGGTAAAGCCCTCAAGGCAACCCTTCGGCCCTATCAAAAGGAGGGCGTGAACTGGTTGTGGCTGCTTTCCCAACTGGGTTTGGGCGCATGCCTGGCGGATGATATGGGGTTAGGAAAGACCATGCAGGTCATCTCACTGTTTCTGGCATTGAAAAAGAAGCAGAGTGACAAACCCTCCCTGTTGGTGCTGCCTGCGTCGTTGATGGGCAACTGGAAAACGGAACTCGACTGTTTTGCACCCTCCCTGCGATACTTAATTATACATAGAGCCTTTCTGAACAAAAATGCAATGGATGCCATGGTGAATAATAGCGCGGCCTTGCAAAATGTCGATCTGGTATTGACCACCTATGGCACCCTCATGCGCCAGGAGTGGCTCCAACAGCGGGGGTGGCGGCTGATGGTGCTGGATGAGGCCCAGGCGATCAAGAACCCGGCCGCCCGGCAGAGCAAAGCGGTTAAGAGGCTTATTGGTGAATCCCGTATTGCCTTGACCGGCACACCGGTGGAAAACCGGCTGTCGGATCTCTGGTCCCTGTTTGACTTCCTGAATCCCGGCCTGTTGGGATCGGCCACACGCTTCAAGGGGTTCGTGAAATCACTTTCAGAGCGGGAGCATGATCAATATGCACCGCTGAGGAATCTGGTCAATCCCTATATCCTGCGCCGGCTCAAAACCGATCGATCAATCATCAACGACCTGCCAGAGAAGATTGAAGTACCCGCGTACTGCGGTCTGAGCAAAGTCCAGGCAGTGCAATATCAGCAGGCCGTTGAACAAATGGCGAAGGCCATTGAGGACCTTGATGGAATAAAGCGCCGTGGATTGGTGCTCTCCTACCTGCTACGCTTCAAGCAAATCTGCAATCACCCGTCACAACTGCTGGGTGACGATGAGTACGATCCGAAAAAGAGTGGAAAGTTTCTGCGCCTGGCTGAACTGTGTGAAGAGATCGTCTCTCGCCAGGAGAAATTGCTGGTATTTACCCAGTTTCGGGAAATGACCGCTCCACTGGAAAAATTCCTAGCGGAACAGTTTGGCCGACGCGGTCTGGTGCTGCATGGAGGCACCGCCGTTAAGCAGCGGCAAAAACTGGTTGAGCGATTCCAGGATGAAGAGGGACCTCCCTTCTTTATTTTATCTCTCAAGGCTGGGGGAACCGGCCTAAACCTGACACAGGCATCCCATGTAATCCACTTTGATCGTTGGTGGAATCCGGCAGTGGAGAATCAAGCCACAGACCGCGCCTTTCGCATTGGCCAGAAGAAAAATGTGCTGGTTCACAAATATATCTGCCAGGGAACGATCGAAGAGAAAATCGACGCCTTGATCAACGAGAAGACGGCCCTAGCCAACGATCTGCTGGAACGCGGCACCGAAACGCTACTTACAGAAATGGATAACGAGGCACTGCTTGATCTGGTGTCACTTGATATCGACAAGGCACAAGTTTGATAGGTGAAGTTACATGAGATATGGCGAATGGGCTCCCTACGTATCGGTAGCGGAACGGCGTGCCAAAGCAGCCAGAGAGATGAAAAAACTGGCCAAGAAAGGGATGAAGATCGAACCCATAGCGGTTCAAGGGCGCAAGATCACCCGCACATTCTGGGGTGAGGCCTGGTGCAGCCACCTGGAAAAGTTCAGCGATTACGAAAACCGCCTGCCAAGGGGGCGAACCTATGTTCGTAACGGCTCAGTCTGTCATCTGACCGTCTCGAAGGGTAGCGTTGAGGCCATTGTCAGCGGCTCAGAACTCTATAGAGTCAATATCAACATCGTACCGCTCACAGCAAACAAGTGGAAAAACGTGCGTAAAAAGTGCGCCGGGCAGATCGGCTCAATGCTGGAACTCTTGCAGGGGCGTTTCTCCGATAATGTGATGGAGATAGTGACTGATCAGAATACAGGATTGTTCCCTAAACCCAGCGAGATAAAACTTGCCTGTGACTGCCCGGACTGGGCAGGGATGTGCAAACACATCGCCTCGGTTCTTTACGGTGTTGGCACCAGACTGGATCATCGGCCGGAACTGCTTTTTCTGCTGCGCAATGTGGATCATGAAGAACTGATTTCTGCCGAACTGGATATACAGACAGCCACTGCAGAAAAAGGAAAACGACGACGGCTGGCCGGGGCGGATCTTTCCGCTGTTTTTGGTGTAGAAATGGAGGAACCGATAAAACCCAGCCACAAAAAAAGAACTTCCACCAGAAAAGTCCTTATAAAAATCAGCAACAAGACGGCCAAGAAGAGGGCCGTCAGGAAAACGATTGCCGTGAAGAAAAAAAAGAAAGCGTTTACCCCAACCGCAACGGCTGTCGCCAGACTACGCAAACGGTTTAAATTGAATATTTCCCAATTTGCAACGCTGGTTGGCGTCAGCCCACCCACAGTCGCCAACTGGGAAAACGGCAGTGGCAAGCTCAATCTCCGACAACGCACCCTGGACGCACTTACCCACGTAGCTGAACTTACTCCAGAGCAAGCTGCGGGGAAATTAAAGCGTAACAGATAGAAGATAAAGGGAAGCGATCAGGTCGTTATGGTGAATGGACACCAATGGTATGCCCCTCAGCCATTGATGGCTGGTAGATGCTTCCTGGCCAGAAACGGGATAGAAAAACCACGATAGTATCAGTACCTGAAGCGAGTCTTGGCCGCACTGCCAGCTAATCTTCAATACAGACGTGCAAAACTTGGCGACCCATCATAAGCCCAACGGCCTATTGGGATTTTCGAAATCACGATAAATAGTTGCACAAGAATTAACCGTTCAGACAAGGTAAGAAACTAAATCACTTGTCCAATAAATGGATCTTTTATCGCGCTATTGGACAAGCACAAAAAAACCGACCTGGCTGTACGTCGTAACTGGTTGATTTATAAGATGAAATGGCGCGCCCGGAGAGATTCGAACTCCCGACCCCCTAGTTCGTAGCCAGGTACTCTATCCAGCTGAGCTACGGGCGCTTTTTTGTGGAACGCGAATTCTGAAGATTTCTTGCCCTTTTGTCAATGCAGTAAGTGAAGGATTATTCCCTAAAAATTCACTCATTCTCTTCCAAGTAGCCTTGCAGAACGGGCTTGTGCCCATAATTATCTTGTTTAGGTGTAGGGATTGGTTGATGGGCTCTATGAGGGACTACTCAACTTGGAAGCCAACTGAAGGGAGGGATTACTCGGCCATGGCCTCGCCCTTCGGGGCACACACTTCCTCCTGGGTGCCTACGCTACGCTGCGGTGTCCTGCGTCGCTTCACTCCTGGTCGAACGAAGGATTCGAACCCTCGGATCCCGTAAGGGATCACCTGATTTCGAGTCAGGCCCATTCGGCCACTCTGGCACCTCTCCTGAACACCTGGACACTCCATCAATTTGATGATTTGATCTACGTTGCACACAGCCTTCCAATTGTAGACCCGTGCTATAAAATCAGTTAATTGCCGAATATCAATGCCAGAGATACCGATTTGCGCTATCAAGTCACTAATCGACTTTAGCGGCAGAAGCTCTATACTAAACTGGCTAGACTTAAGCACTAAACTGGCATGTTCCAGCTATCACCGAATCACAGGATGTCTCTTCGGGGGAGTCTAAGTTTGTTTCAGTTGTCATAATAAAAAGTAATTAATTACAGAGATAGATGCACCCAAATCCACTACCTATGCTAGCCACAGTCTGCCTTATGGCCTTGTCTGTAGTGATCGGCAGTTGCAGCATCCCTCCCCCCCTGGTGGAGCGCATCAAAGCTTCAGGTGAGTTACGGGTAGCGACCCGGAATAGCGGTACAACATTGTACGAGGGATCTGAAGGGTTGACCGGTTTTGAATATGACCTGGTACAGCTGTTTGCAGAACAACTGGACGTAACAGCCCACTTCATCATTCCCAAACGTTTTGATGACCTGTTGCCCACTGTCATCAAGGGAGACGCCCACTTGGCAGCCGCCGGACTGACGATAACCCCGGAACGGGAATCTGAGATCCGTTTTGGCCCCTCCTATCAAGAGATCACCCAACAGGTTATCTATCGCAGTGGAGAGAGCCGCCCTCGTAAGGTAGAAAACTTGGTGGGCAAAGATCTGCACATACTTGCCGGGAGCAGTCATGAAGAAGAGCTACAAAGGCTTAAGGAGGAGCACCCCGCATTGGGATGGAAGATTCATACTGACCTGGAAAGCGCTGAATTGATGCAGATGGTGCAGGACAATGAAATCGACTTCACGATCGCGGACTCCAACGAATTTGCTGTAACTCGACGCTTCATGCCCTTTATCAAGGTTGGGTTTGATCTGACTGAACCTCAACCACTTGCTTGGGCGATGGCCCACGCAGAAGATGACAGCCTCTACAAATCCATGGAGGAGTTTTTTACTCGTATTCGCGAAGATGGCACCCTGTCACAGTTGATCGAGCGCCACTATGGGCACATCGGCCGGCTTAACTTTGTTGAACTACGCACCTTTATCAAGCACATTCGCAATCGCTTGCCTAAATACGAGACGCTGTTCAAAGAAGCAGAGACAATGACCGGTATTGACTGGCGCATGCTTGCAGCTATCGGTTATCAGGAGTCGCACTGGAACCCCAAGGCAAAATCACCCACCGGTGTAAGGGGAATCATGATGCTGACCCTGGCCACTGCCAAGCAGATGAAAATAGAGACTCGACTCGACCCCAAACAGAGCATTATCGGCGGTGCGAGATATCTGCGTTTTGTAGAAAAAAAGTTGCCAGAAAGAGTTCCGGAACCCGATCGATTGTGGATGACCCTGGCTGGCTACAATGTCGGATTTGGTCATCTTGAAGATGCCCGAATTCTAACTGAACATTTGGGAGATGACCCGGATAAATGGGTCGAGGTAAAAAAACACTTGCCGAAATTGAGCCTCGAAAAATGGTATTCCAGCCTTAAGCGGGGCTATGCCCGGGGCAGGGAACCCGTCAACTACGTGGACAATATTCGCGCCTATTTTGAGCTGCTGAAATGGCAATTACGTCAGATGGAACTGGCAAATCAATCCGAGAATAATCCACCCCATGTCCTCTCGATTATCCCCGAGGCGTTATAGCCAGTCGGTCAATTGCAGACCAAAGCCAACCCGATGGCTCTTCGCATCATAGTCAATCATGCTTTCACCATAACCATTGAAATATTGTAAATAACCACGCCAGCGACCGTGAATTGGGAAGCTCCAGTCAAGCTGCATGGTTTTGCGGCTGTCTCCATCAAACAGGTTACGCAGCAACATACTAAAGGTCTGACTCTCTTTCTTATAAATACCTGACAGCTCATATCGACCAAGAAAATCATCAATATCTGGATTGTCATCATTGTCTTCAGGTAACCGGTACCAGGGTTTGACACCGACCAGAAAATCACCCTTTTCAAAAATAAAGTTGGCATACAGACGGTTCCAACTACGTGAACGAAAACCCCCTTGACCGTTCGACTGATGGACCGCGCCATACTGCTGCAGGACATTTCTCCAACCTAACAGACTCCAGTCATTGGGGATCACCAGAAACATCTCAGGTTCATGTACGGTTTCACGGAATGGGGATGAGACATCCTTATTATAAGCCTGCCAGAATGAGAGGTTGGTATAGGCCCCATAGAGATCTATATGACTGCCAAAAAGACCTTCCACCACTGGCATCTTAAAACTGAGTTGAAACTTCATTTCCAATCGGTCGAACTCGGATTCCGGTACGTTGTAGACCTCATAATTTGGTTTGTCATTATAGGTCGCCAACAGTAGATAATTCTGTTTATGCGGTAAAAGCACAAAAGGGTTAGAACGTGTTTCCTTCTCGGCACTGATCCTTTTTTCGACCAGCGACACGCTCTTTTCCGACACTGGAGGCAGTGCTTCATCCACCCCTCCAGTTTGCAGGGAGAGCGGATCAGGACGATCCAGACAGTATCGTCTCAGCTCGCCTACACGCATGTTATTATCAGCATCCTGGAGCCGTTCCCAGATGCATCGTTCATATTCTGCAAGAGGATCCGCATACAACTGCGAAGGTAGATAGCTAGCCATCAGGGTCAGCATCACATGGAAAGATCGAGAGCTGGTGCTCACTGGTTATTACTCCCGTTTTTTTGTTCTGTTCGTTTGCGACGAAAAAAATCTCTCAATAATGCTGTGCTTGCTGCTTGCAACACACCGCCATCCACCACCACACGATGATTAAACCGCTCATCAGTCGGTAATAGTTTGAAAACAGAGCCTGCTGCTCCACCCTTGGGATCGGTGGCAGCATATACCACCCGCCCAACCCTGGCATGCACGATGGCACCGGCACACATCGGACAGGGCTCGAGAGTGACATACAAGGTGGTCTCCGGCAGACGATAGTTTCCCATCTTAGTGGCAGCATCACGTAGCGCCATGATCTCAGCATGGGCAGTCGGATCCTGTAGGGTGATGGGCTGATTCCAACCTTCACCAATGATTCGGTCGTGTAAAACAACCACTGCACCAACCGGAACCTCTCCCTGTGATTCAGCTCGTTCGGCCAGTAGCAACGCATGCTGCATAAACTGCTGGTCGGTCAACTCCCGATCTCTTGCTGACATTGTTTTGTCCGACAATCCTACAGCTTGTTAGCCCTATTCCCACTCGATTGTTAATAAGCTTGGTAAATATTTTAAATACAATTGCTTAGAATTTGCTGGTTGGCTAAATACCATTATCAAAATTCCTTGAAAAAATTCCTATTCCTTGACTGAGCGGCTAAACAAGCCGAATTGAAAATCGGTTTAATCAAGAAAAAAATGACTCAACCCTGTGGAGGCTCAAATCTTCTCCTCGCACCAAAATGCAAGACTATCACAGACCATCAAATACAGAGAGTACCTGATGAATATTGGCCTCACCGAATTCAGCCACAAAATTGGTCTTGGTTAAGACCAATCCCTACCACGCCCATATATACGAAAAATAACCGCGTTTTCTATGCCTTGCGGCATTATAGAATGCTAATGTTTTTAGGAAAACGGCATCATTTTTCTAAAACAGAAGCTTAGCAGATGCACAGATCTCGGTACGGCCTATGAGATCCGCATACCGAAAACTGATCATGATCGTAGCGGTCACGCAGCCAGCCTGTCAGCATTGTTAAACATTTAGAGAATTGTGCTTATATCCCTGTGTATTGGGGCGTCTCCATAGAAAGGCCACCTGTCAAATGAACAGCATTGGCACCCCTTGATTCGACTCGATAAGAGCGGTAAGACATCAACCGAACCCCCACAAAAACCACCTATGCAGCGGCCGCTCCGGCTAATGCCTGCAAGCCGTGAGCAAAAAACTAAAAGCACGCCTTATCAGCAAGCACTTTCAGGTGTGCCACGTCGCCATTGAGGTCTTCAAAGGCATATGGGTTCAGGAATTGACGGCCCCAGAGAAACGCGCGGTCGGTAGCGCTGAGCGACGCTTCATCGCTGATCGCATCCCAGTGATCGATAATACTGGTGAGCTGGCTTTCGACGATATCAATTGCCGCCGCGCGCGGCAGAAGAAACTGTGCCGCCGTCTCCAGGCATGAAGATATGCGGCTCATTCGGTTGTTACCGGCAATCAGCATGGCCTGGGAGGCTTCATTGCCTGTACGCCCTTGCGGGCAGATATCATAAGCTGGGGTCAACGTAAGTATTTCTCCATTCCAGAATGCGGCATGATTGCGAGCATGATCGTCGGTATTACCGCAGAGGATGTTGAAAACGAGCCGAGAGTAGAGTTCCCGCAGCGTGGCGGGTACGTCAGTAAAGCGGTAACGGATAATTTCAGCGAAGTCTTCATAGCTGGCATAGCGCGCCATCATTTCATCGAGCGCGAGCATGGTGAGGGCCGAGACCATAATTTTGCGCTGCCACCCGGCGCCCCGGTAGGCACACGGTCAAAGCGCTCGATCAGAAGCACCTCTTTGTGCAAGGAACTGGTGAGCGATACGTTCGCAACATTAAGCCCTGCCTGTGCCGCCAGGCGCATGGCGATGAACTCAGCCTTTACAACGCTGTAGAGATCAGTCGTCGAGGAAAACTTCGTGATATATTTCTTGTCACCGTCTTCAAGCTGCGCCTTGGGCCGCGCACCACCGAGCGAAGTGCCGTGTTGCAAAACCTGATCAAGTTCCGGGCTCAGCGGCAGGCCCCTCTCAATGAACTCGGCAGCTTGCACGTGTTCATCCAGAGAAGCATTCACCGATCCGCGCGGGACATATTTGGTGGCAGAACGCTGAAAATCCAGAGCCCCGATACGGTCCGAGCCGGATTCCAGCAAATAGGTCAGCTCATCAAGCTGACCTGCATCAGCCTTCACACCTTTCAGGCCGAACTTTTTATTGATAATAATGCGCCGTCCCCAGGCATCAGGCGAGGCATCGCGGATGCAGGCAGGCATGCTTAGACCTGGAAGCAATGGAATAAGACCTGCCTGTAAGGGCAACTCGGGATCATAGAGAGCAATGGCATTTTCACGAGCCAGATAGCTCTTGCCGTAATTGAAAATCAGTTGATCGCCTTCGGCAACCAGCCTGCCTGCCACGATAGGCTGGGTTTCACCAGGCAGCCACACCCAGACAAAGGCGTCGCTGTAGGGTTCCTCAGAAATCATCATGCACCGTCTTTCTGCGCTTGCGTACGGCACTCGGTAACAAAGCCAGTTTGTCATCGGTGCGGGCAAGGTGAGCGGCAAGCGAAGTGCGCTCCTCATCGAACAAGGTGACACCCACCAAGGCCGCCACCTCGAATACAAGCCCGATAGCCACGCTCAGGTCACCCTTTTCGATCTTCTGGAGCGTCGCCCGCGAGATACCGGCCCGGTCCGCAAGCTCGCGCTCGGTCCACTTACGCTGCTTGCGTCCGAGCTGGACCTGCTTGGCCAGCAAGGCTACAGCCTCACGCGTATATCGCGAATATGTTCTCTCTTTCACCATTTAGCCCACCTGACAATGACCACCAAAACAGCCACGAAACTACTTTATGGCTGTATTAATAGCCATTTGCCAGGCAACTGTCAAGAAAAATGACCGCGAAAACAGTCACAATGGTGATTCATGACCAGTATACTGGCCTTCTTATCTACAGGAAGAATAGATGCAGTATTTATCCAAGTCCATCAGCAGGAAAATTGGTGGGCATAGGGTAAACGGCTGTCCGACCTAGCGGCTTCCCGATATCACCAGAAATACTGTCGGAAATGAGAACTGCCTTACCAAGCTTTGCCAAGTCATTGATATTCAAGATTCACCAGCTCGTTGATCATGTGTTTTACATGCTCTACTAGCAAATTAACTATTTAATAAACAATGGGTTATTTGTTGGGGTAAGTGATAATACCATGAAAAATACCATGTTCAGAAATTTCTTGAAATGAACTCATTTTTTTCCACAAATCCGTAAGCACTCTATGCCTCATTCGAACACCATTCCGTGAGGATATCCAGTTTGATGATGTCAGCCAAGTCTGTGTGTGGTCAAAAATTTGTTGCGGAAGTCCCATTTTGGGACTATTGTCATGGAGCATGAGAATCATCGCATTGTCGACGCTGAAATCCTTCTGGGAAGAAAATACGGAATATCAGGACGCCAAAGAGCCGACACTGGCTTGGCACCGTCATACCCTACATGCCGATTGGAGCTCACCTGCAGAGGTAAAGCAGGTCTTCAGGAGCGCGAGCATCCTCAAGGATGGCCGGGTGGTGTTCAATATTGCGGGAAACAAGTATCGACTTGTCGTCTGGATCAACTACGCCTACAGAGTCGTATACATCCGCTTTATTGGCACCCACACGCAGTACGAGAAGATTGTTGTGCAAACCATTTAACTGCCGGAGGATTAACGATGGACATCAAACCGATTAAAACTGATGCCGACTACCGCGAGGCAATAAAAGAAGTTGAAAGCCTGATGATGGCAGGACCTGATACGCCAGAAGGCGAAAAGCTGGATATCATGGTCACGCTTATTGAGGCTTATGAAGCCAAGCACTTCCCGATGGACTTGCCTGATCCTGTTGAGGCGATCAAGTTCGAAATGGAGCGCAGGGATTTAACTGTAAAAGACCTGGAACCTATGATCGGCAAAAGTAATCGCGTTTATGAGATCCTTAATCACAAACGGTCGCTGACCTTGAAAATGATCTGGAAACTCCACGAAGGCTTGGGCATTCCGGCTGAGTCGTTGATCAAACCACCGAAAGCTCATGCCTGATCATTATTATGGAGGAGATAAGCTTCGTAATATCTCCGCTATCGATACGAGGTTAGCTGAACTTGAACAGGAAAAACAGCGTCTCATAGCACTCAAAGAAGAGCTGCAAAAATCCAGGCCAACGCCTCCCGTTTCAGACTCATTATCTCCAGAACAAAAGATAGAGATTTTCAGAAACCTGTTTTGTGGTCGCTCCGATATTTTCGCCAATCGTTGGCAAAATCAAAGAGGACGAAGCGGTTATTCTGTAGCCTGCAACAACGAGTGGGTCCAGGGGATCTGCAATAAGCCCCGGATCAAATGCCAAGAAAGCAATCATCGACAGTTTAGCGAATTAAGCGATCAGGTCATCTATCGTCACTTGGCAGGACAGCAGGTTGTTGGCCTGTATCCGTTACTCAACGACAACACCTGCTACTTGCTGGCCGCCGATTTCGACAAAGGAAGCTGGCAATATGAAGTAAAGGCGATGTCCAGAGCCTGTACAAAATATGGAGTTCCTCACGCAGTAGAAATTTCACGCTCGGGGAATGGCACACCTAATGGATATTTTTCGAAGAAAATGTTCCCGTGTTGAATTGCACCCACGATCCACCACGACATCAAGTGTTTCAGAGCCAACCGCCGTTTTGGCCTGAATTGCCATACGGAACAATTGCTGGCGATCACTCCCATGATTAGTCACCTCATGCGCTACAATCAGGTAGTGCTTGGCATCAACAGCGGTTTGCACATTGTAACCGACAATGCCATTACCTCGGCTGTTCATTGAACGCGCATCGGGGTCCGTTAAAGAAATCTGGCCGTCCGGTGCGTCAAGCAGCCGGACCTCAAGCTTTTTTAGCTTTACTATTTCCTTTTTCAACGCAGCGATTTTGTCCTCCAGGCGCTGGGTTTTTGCTTTCGCAACATTCAACTCCCGACGATCCGCACTTGCGATCTGTCCAAGGTAGCGTTCGATACTCTGATCGATCTCCTGTAACCGTCGTTTCATCTTTGCTTTGGTAAAGTTCCTGTCGCGGTTATTGACTGCCTTGAACTTGCTGCCATCAATAGCAACAAATGCATCCGCAAACAGATCCAGTTTACGACATAACATCACGAACTCACGACAGACCAACCGTACGTCTTTACCGTTATTCTTGCGATAATCCGCAATCGTCTTGAAGTCCGGTGCAAGTCGTTGGGTCAACCACATTAACTCTATGTTGCGTTGTGCTTCTCGTTCCAGGCGGCGAGATGACTGTATACGATTGAAGTAACCGTATATGTAGAGCTTGAGCAGCGTTGCTGGATGATAACCGGGACGTCCGGTTAACTCAGGTGTGGTTTTGAAACCCAGGCCCGACAAGTCCAGGTCATCAATGAACACGTCAATCACCCGTACTGGATTGTCATCTAAATGTAGTCATCCAGGCAAGCGGGGAAAAGTGTTGCTTGGTGGCGATTCTCGTCCTCTATAAATCCGCTCATCTGAAGAATCCAAGATGGAAAGTCAGATGATATCTGATAAGACGTTTTCACACAGCCTGGGCCAGAACAAGACGTTCCAAGTGTGCTCGGGAACGTCTCAGATGCAGCAACTCCGGATATTACTGCATATGAAAACGCCTCCTAAAGGAGCCGTCCCTAAAATCCTATGGTGAGGTCGAATCATATAGTGGCCCACCATCAATAGGCGTATCCTTCTTGTCGTGCGGAACACCAACGGGCACCGTGCCAGTGCAAACACCTCCGAATTCGTCGCTGGCGCTGAAACCGATATGATAAACACGGCCGTCGCCGGGGACTTTCTTGGTGCCACTGCGCTCTGCCCAGACCTGGGCTGTATCCGTTCCGACGCCCTGGCCGTCACAGAGTGCGTCCGTAGCGGACGCGCCCTCGAGAGGATCGCATGTATCTACGACCGCACCAGCCTGGCAGGTCGCCTGTCCCGAATTTCCGGCGCACACCCCAACGCCGCAGCTGGTGGTGACGGTGATGAATTCTTCGTCCACGGACCCATCGCAGTCGTTGTCGAGCCCGTCGCATATCGAGTCGCTCGGGGAAGCGCCCCCAAACGGATTGCACGAGTCCACGATCACACCGGAGCCGCAGCTCGTGACACCTGCTGGAGCGGATACCGCCGATCACCTGATAGATGACACCGACCACAGGGCCCTTGTAGGGAACACGGCCCTCGATACCCTCCGGCGCACCAGTTTCTCCTTTTCATTGGTCGACATCCATTGCCATCGGCCTGCAGGAAGCCCTTTTCGGTCTCCCACATTGAGAGGGAGATCCGTCGATCCAGGGGATATCTAGTTACAAGAATCCAGGGTACTTAGATCGAAACTTGACGACATTTCGACCTTGTTTGGACCAAGATATACTTTTGTCGAGGTCGGCCAATCCAACGTGAAGCAGGCGTTGGATGCGGCGGGTACAGCAAAGTTGATGCCGTCAATACCACCGTTCCATACTCTCATCAGATAATCAATGTTGCTGCTGTCAGAGGTCAAGCTGTCATGGGCTTCGAGACTGACCGGGTTGGTGACGGTAAAACCAGCATCCGATGAGATGGAACCCACATAGTCGACACCACCGCTATCTCCACCCGCAGAAACTCTGATACGCCAGCTGCCAGCTGTACAATCTTTCCACATAAACAGGCCTTTCTCTGAGTTGGACGAGTATGACGGCGCTCCGCAGACATCTACCGATGGTGTTGGCGACGTTGTAGTGGTACCGATGGAACGAACCAATATCGCGGCATCCCAAGGATCCAGGGTCAAGCTTGACAATTTCTGACCGTTATTGACGGTGGAATCCTGAAAACCATTGATCCGCTGGAAGGTGCCGCCGAGATCGACGTTTTTAGAGACACTGGTCGCATTGATAACGACAATACCGTTTTCAAAGTTTCTCCTGAAAACATTCGGATTCCCTTTGAATAGGTAAACAGTATCCAGATTGATATGGGTGCTTTCACGCCCAACGGAAAAGGTGATTTTATGGTTACCCGTTGCGGGTGCCTGGAAGGCCATTATGTAACGCCTCCAGCCAGTGCCTACCAGGAAGCGTTCTCCATATCCACCGACGTTTGCCTTTATTTCCCGAGGCGATGCCGCTTTGGCAGAAAACACCAGGGTGTACCATGTGTTTTTCGTCAGGTTGGCAACAAGACCCTTGACTTTGGCGGTATATAATTTCGCTTGATAAGTGGGTAGGTGCTGAGACACGAAGCGATGCAGCGCCATCTCTAGCCGTGGAGGTATCCCGGCTGAGATTCATATTGACACCCGACCATCCGTTGATGTTGTTGTCGAAGGTGCCTGGGGTTACCAGAGAAGCCGATGCGGAGAAGGATGTCTGGTTGTATATCCTGGAGTAACTAGTGTAGTGTCCTAAACATATTATCCATTTTGCAATACAACCTTGGCTCGCCCCACTTTTTCCAGTATCTGATCAACGCTTTTAG
>JAHXHU010000303.1 GCA_025656375.1 Candidatus Thiodiazotropha sp. (ex Ustalcina ferruginea)
TGGACTAAAAGCGTTGATCAGATACTGGAAAAAGTGGGGCGAGCCAAGGTTGCATTGCAAAATGGATAATATGTTTAGGACACTACACTAGTGCCAGTTTAGAACGACCAAGGGTGCGCCCGCCGCACCATGCCGGCCGGTGTTCCGTGCAGCAAGCCATACCCAAGATTTTTCGTCTACCTGAACTCAGGTAACGGCAGCAATCGCCTCGCCCATCTTGACGGCTGTTCCACTGGTGAAATCGTCAAGCCACTCAATTGAATCCTTGCCGAACAGCAGGATCACCGTAGAGCCCATATTGAAGCGCCCCATCTCTTCGCCTTTTTCCAATTCAACAGTGACGGGTTCCGATTGCGGGGAATAATCCCAGCTGTTGACCCGTTGTCGGGCCGGGGTGATGGTGCCGGCCCAGACTGTCTCGATACTGGAGACGAAGATGGCCCCAACCAGAATCATCGCCATTGGACCGACCTCTGTATCGAACAGACAGATCACCCGCTCATTACGGGCGAACAGTCTCGGTACTTTTTGACAGGTGGTTGCGTTGACACTGAAAAGTCGTCCTGGAACATGCACCATTCTTTTTAATTTTCCACTGATGGGCATGTGCAGTCGGTGGTAGTCCCGAGGTGACAGGTAGATGGTTGCAAAGTTGCCATCTTCAAAGAGATGACTCATCTCTGCATCACCTCCGAGCAGTTCGAGCAGTGAATAGTCGTGACCCTTTGCCTGAAACAGGTAGCCCGCTTCAATGTCTCCCGCCTGACTGAGGGCACCATCAGCCGGGCAGGCTATTTCATTACTTTGTTGGGTGACAGGGCGGGCATCGGGATTCAATGCGCGGGTGAAAAAGTCGTTGAAGTGACGGTAGCGGGATGGGTCGCTCTCCAGGGCTTCCTGCATATCCACGTTAAACCAATCGACAACACGCCGGATCAGCAGATCTTTGATTGGTTTTGTCTCGATGCGTGTGATGCTATGCATCACCCAAGACAGGAGATGGTGAGGCAGCGGATACTGCAGGCCAATAAATAGGGTTTCAGCGATCTTCTGCGGGGTGCTCTTAAGCTGTGTATCGGTTTGGTTCATTAAGTTTTACTGCGTGAAGGTGATCATCTTGGTTAAATCCTCAGCGATAGTAGCGGCATCTACTGTTTGGGTAAACAGGGCATGTAAAAGCCCCTCTGGTCCGATCAGGTAGAGCGTATATTCGGCACCTATATCGTCACTCCCGAAAAGGTGAAAGGTTTCATCCAGTTGCAGTGCCTCTCCACTGAGTCCGTGGATGTTACTCCCAAGTTCCGATAACGACTTTGTTACCTCTGCTATCTCATGCCGGGGAAGATAGAGATAGTGTATCTGCTGCTGAAGTTCTGGGTTGGTTGCCATTCGGTTATGTATTTGAATGAGTTGAACCAGCGCAGGGGTAGGGTTAACTTCCCGTTGCGGATCCAACATCAATAGGCTCCAATGACCCAACAGGTCAGCAGCAGAAAAGGCTTCACCATTTTGATCCAGCAGGTTAAGCGTGGGAGAGGGTGTTGGCGGGTTAATCAGAACACCATTAATTTGCGGCACTCTCTTGTTGCGGTCCTTTTGTAGAACACCCGCATAATAGGCGATGCAAAATGTGGCCACAGCCAGTGTCAGGATGACCAATCGGCGCTGTCTACTGGATGGTCGTCTCATGACATCACTTTCGGGGTGTCATCCCTGTTTCCCCAATCGGACCAGGAGCCAGGATAGCCTTTGCAACGTGGGTAGCCCAGATAATGGAGTACAAACCAGGTGAGCGATGAACGGTGATGGGTCTGGCAGTAAGTGATAATCTCTTTTTCCTTGGTTAAACCTAGGCTTGATAATTGCCTGTTGAGCTGATCATCCGGTTTGAGGCGCAGATTTCGCTGGCGATCCATTACCGCTAACCAATCAAGGTTGATGGCACCCGGTATGTGTCCGGGGTGTTGGGAAAAACGAGACATGCCCGAAAACTCGCTACTGCTGCGTGCATCCCAAAGTGTACAGTCACTATGGCTTAGCTGTTGCAATATATATTCAGTGCTGGCCACGGGTTGAGTGGTGGGGATGGCCGAAAATGTGGCTGTTGCCGGGGTCGACTTTTCTCGACTGCAGGGGTGTCCTTCGTTGGCCCAGGCGTGCAATCCACCATTCAGCAATGAGTAGTGACGGTGTCCCATCGCTTCCAGGGTCCATAGGAGACGCGAAGCATTACCACCACCCTCGTCATCATAGGCAACAACATGGGTCTGGTTGCCTATTCCATGGGCACTAAAAACCTGCTCCAAATGGCAGGGGTCTGGCAACAGGCCATTTACCGGATGATTTCCAGTTACGACCAAGCCATAGGAAAGATGTACCGCCCCTGGAATGTGCAGTTGAGAGTAGGTGGTCTCCTTGCATAGGTCGAGAACCACCAGGCTCTCCTCTTCAGGCAGGCTTTGTAAATCCTCTGACTCGATCAGTAATGGCAGATCGGCTATCACTTCTCCGACGAGAGCACCTGCTGCATAGCAGCCAGGGCGACACCGGTATTTATCGGTGCATTCATCTCGCTCAAAACAGCTTCCAAGGCACCCATGCAGAGCAGGATATTCTCAGCTCGAGCGCTATGCCCCATCAGGCCAATCCGCCACACTTTTCCAGCCAAGGCACCAAGACCTGCACCAATCTCCAGATTGTATTCATTCAGTAGGCGGCTTCGAACCATCGCATCATCGACGCCCTCAGGAATGGATACTGCATTCAGCTGAGGTAGGCGGTGAGACTCATCAACGATAAAACTCAGTCCCATTGCCTCAAGTCCCGCTTTCAAGGCTGTATGCATTTTGTTGTGGCGCTGCCAGGCGCTCTCTATGCCTTCTGCTTGTAAAATGCAGAGTGATTCATGCAAACCATACAGGGCATTGACCGGTGCTGTGTGGTGATAAGCGCGTTTTTGACCACTTCCCCAATAGCCCATGACCAGGTTCAGATCGAGAAACCAGCTTTGGACCTTGCTTTGGCGGTTACGTACCTTATCCAAGGCCCGTTCATTGAAACTGATAGGGGCGATGCCAGGGGTGCAAGAGAGACATTTCTGGGTGCCTGAGTAGATGGTGTCAATTCCCCAGTCATCCACTTTAAGTTCACTACCACCCAGTGAGGTCACCGCGTCGACAATAGTAAGGCAGTCGTGACGATGGGCTAGTTCCACGAGTTCCTTAGCATCAGATCGCGCTCCAGTTGAGGTCTCCGCATGTACAAAGGCAAGGATCTTGGCATCACTGTTTGTTTCGAGGGCAGCTTCTACCTTTCCAAGATCAACACTTTTACCCCATTCATCTTCGACCATTACCGGCACACCGCCACAACGTTCGACATTCTCTTTCATACGACCGCCAAATACACCGTTTTGACAGACGATAACTTTATCCCCAGGTTCCACTAAATTGACAAAACAGGTCTCCATGCCCGCCGATCCTGGGGCAGACACGGGCATGGTCAGTGGATTTTCGGTTTGGAAAACATACTGAAGCAATCCTTTGGTTTGCTCCATCATATCGACAAAGACTGGATCCAGATGACCAATTGTCGGGCGTGACAGAGCCTCTAGAATGCGTGGATGAACATCGGACGGACCGGGTCCCATCAGGGTGCGAACAGGTGGGTTAAAGCTTGGAGTTGTCATACAGGATGCCTATTGTTATCGGATTAAACGTCGCAGAGTATAAGTGGCGAATCTATTCGGCATCAAGCGCGGACACCATGAGAGAGTTACGGTATTAGGCCATGCTTGCCCGATAAAGGATGAACTCATGACATGTAAGGCCCAAGCAAAAGGGGCGTAATTATAACTAAGTGTTTTAGTTGGTCTTCAAAGGCGTGTTTATCTTGACTTAATTACTTGGGTATGTGATTGGAACAGTGAAGTTATTTGTTGGTATTTATTCCCATTTTTCTGCAGTTAAATCTCCCCTTGAACTAACTAAATAATTCATATATTTCAATTCGTTATAAATATATATCCGGTATTGTGAATAAGGTCGCCTTTATCTGTGATCCAGTTCCTCAGAGTGTTGATGGGAATGCCGTTACTCTATGCAGGAATTCTGATATCGAGGCCATTTAGATGAGATCAACACAGGCGATTTTGACAGCAATAGTATTGAGTTTCATTCTCAGTGCGTGTGGTGGAAGCGCTACACCGGATTCTAATCAAGTCGCTAATAATCCTGATCAAGATACAGCGGTTTCTAATGGTGGCGCTGATAACACATCGGCTCCTCAGGAAGAGACAGTCATTGGTGGACAGGAAGTAAGTGTGGTTGCTCCCCCTCCCCCGGTTAAACCAGTCACTCCGACAACCCCAACAGTGAAACCAGTTATACCGACAACGCCTCCCGAAGACACCTCTAGCAACGGAGACAATAAGACGCCAACTGATCCTGCAGAGAATGATGTACCGCAACCAGTGAATCAAGTCCCTGTGATCGGCGGTAACCCAGCTTCTACTGTGATGTATACCGTTTTTCACCTACAGCAACGGATGGAGACACCGATACACTGAGTTTTTCTGTTGCCAACTTGCCAAATTGGGCTGACTTTAATACACAGAACGGTACAGTGAGTGGATCACCGACTGATCAGGACGTGGGTAATTACAATAATATCCAGATCACGGTTTCTGATGGGACAGATAGTGCTACTTTGACCGCTTTCACTATTTCAGTGAATCCTGTGGTTGTTGCGCAAACAACCGGTTCGATGTCGTTGAGATGGACCGCGCCAACAACTCGTACCGATGGATCTTCGCTGAGTCTTGCCGATATCAAAGGGTATTGCATCTATGTTGGCACAACACGGGACAATTTACAGATGCAGATTGAACTCGCTGAAGGTGATCTGACTTCATATGTATTAGATAATCTTGAGCTTGGTGAATACTATGTGGCAGTCTCTGTATATGATCAGCAAGACATTATGAGCTCTTATTCAAATATAGTTTTAAAGAGTGTCGTTAATTGAACATGATTTGTTAGCAGGGAATTCCTGCATCACAGCGGATTGAATAATCCTGGAAGAGAGGTGAGAGATTGCCGCTCTTCCAGGATTTTTGGTTTTTGGTGTTATGAATGTGAGATTTTTCATAAGAGAGCAAATGATTGACTATAGAATAGGTTTTCAATACTTTATCCCACTAAGTCTAATAGCGTGGCATGAATTATTGCCTCAAGGGAGTAAGTGTAGATGGAGTTTAATCAATATCACAATAGCCTGTATCTAAGAAAAGAAGGTAGGGAAATACCTTTATCTGGTCTGAAAAGTTTGTTGTACTTGAAAAGTACAACTATTTTAAACAGTGCTGAATTTACTAGCGGAAATGCTGGAAGTCGTCAGCATGTTTCTTGCTGATCCACTTGTTAACGATACTCCCCTAAACTAATATCCTGTGTAATGCTGTTTAAGCGATGGGTTATTGTGGATTAGTGTGAAAAAAATGTATGAATCATTTTTTGGTTTTAAAGATACGCCGTTTAGGCTAAGTGCAGATGAAAAATTTCGCTATGCCCATAATAATTACAAAAGGGCATCGGCATATATGGCATATGCATTGGAGCAGGGTGAGGGATTTGTCATGATTACAGGGAGTCCTGGATCAGGCAAGACTACCCTGTGCAGGGATGTCATATCCGAAATTGACAGTTCCAAGATTGATGTCATCAATCTGGTTACTAGCCAGCTGCAGGCTGAAGAGCTTCTCAGGAAGGTTGCTCTTGAATATGGTTTACCGGCTGAGAGTTTTAATAAAGCAACATTACTTACAAGTATCCATAAACATATCGCTGATCTGCATAGCACAGGTAAGCGCTCAATTATTTTTCTTGATGAGGCGCAAAACCTAACCTCAAACGGTCTTGAAGAGTTGAGGCTGCTCTCAAATCTACAAGAAGGTAAACACTCTTTACTGCAGATTGTGCTCATTGGTCATGGTGAGTTGAGAGAGAGTGTTTTAAGGCCAGGCATGGAGCATATTCAACAAAGGCTAATTGCAACTTGTCATTTGGAACCAATGACAGCTGAACAGACTGAGGGGTATATAACTCATAGACTTGGCATGGTTGGGTGGAAAACGGATCCGAGTTTCCAACAGAGTACATATCTTTCTGATATACCTGGTTACTCAGGGCGTACCAAGACAAGTTAATCATATTATGAGCCGTCTGTTATTGTTTGCTGCTATAGAGAGTAAGCATCACCTGAGTGATGAAGATGTCCTTCTGGTAGTCCATGAGTTGGTTGAAGAAAATTGATTGTCATTGATGGGTGATGTGTCATTTACTTCATTTAAAGAAAGGTACTTTGCAACGAAACGAGAACACTCAATTCAGGCTCATTCAATAGAGTCTCTATCAGAAGATATCAGTGGCTTAAACGATGATCCACAAGAGAAGATCTCCGCAGTGGATCGTGAAGCCACAGTTAATCAAAAGATTGATGAAAATAGCTTAACAGTGGTTAGAGACGCAGATGCTGATAGAGAGTGTTTGCAAGGGAGTGACGATGATTGGGAAATACCAGACACGGACTGGTTAGCATGGGATGATGAAAGTCAGGATGATATCTCATCGCCATCATGTTCCCGTTCTGCTAACAGTTCAGGAGAACCGATAGAAATCCAACAAGAAAGTGATAATTTAAAACAGTCATATTCAGGGCAAATAGAAGATATGGCTTTGTGGGAGGATAGTGACGAAGTATCTTTAGGATTGTTTGAAATTGAGCCACTCTATATACAATCGTCAACTAATAGTGATACTTACACCATAGATTCAGCATCAGACTGTGTGGACCATGATCAAAATAACAACAGAGATGGTCATCAGTGGGATGGTGTTTGGTGGATGTCAAATGGCAATAGTCAAGGTGGATCTGAGACTATGCTTGGTTCTTCCAACTCCAGAGATAGACTTAAACAGCGTTCAATCAACTCGCTACGTTTAGCAACTGATGACAAAAACAATAGTACAGACCAGGGATATGACAATTTGAAATTACCATCTGTATGGGTCGATGGCTGTCCTGATATACATAATACTCAGGCAACGGCACCATTCAACGAAGGCAATAAGATAGAAATTACCCGTTATCATAAGCGTTCATTTGTACGCATTATCTACTTGGTGAGTTTAGGGCTTCTTGTGTTGTTCTTGTTACAGTTTTTACCCAGTAACCTGCGTTTGCAATGGCGAAACTCAATGGAAGAATATTTTGGACTATTGAATCTTACTAAATCTAGGTATGTTTATTCAGAGGCAAGCGTAGAGATGAAAATTGATGAGACTCAGATTACCAGTGAGTATTATCCAAATCGGAATATCTGAATAAAGGGCTATTGTAGATCATTATTTACTACAATAAATTTAAACAGCGTTAAATAGAAAGTGGTAAAAATAATATCCCTGCTGTGAGTGACTAACATTGGAAAGTTAAAGAGATAAAAAGCGTGAAGTAAGTCACGAAAATAAAAGGCTAATTACAATCACAATGTGATTTCAGATGTAAAAATAACCTGAAATATCAATCTATCAAAATATAAATTCACTCAAAAGTACTACAAAGTGAGCCTAGATATCTTAATTGTTAAATTTTGAGACTTTACTCTGGATATGGGATTTTAAGTATTTACCTGTTTTATACTAGATGATAAGTTTACAGCCGCTAATGCTTTTTGCATTGGAAATCTGGATTTCACGGATTATCTTAAAGGAAGAAGATCATGAAGATATTTAAACGCTATTTAGCACTACTTGCACTGACCATGTCATTTGGTTTGCAAGCCGCAACATTCGATGCTGGTTCATTTTCAACAAGTGGAGATTCTTTTGTAGCTTCACCTTATTCGGGGATTTTTACCGATGTATGGAGTTTCGATGTTGGTCCAAAAAATCCACTGAGTATCAACTTTTCCGGTTCTCATGAAGGAATGGCCGCAGATGATCTGTTACTAACAGATACCGCAAGTGGTCAGTCGTATCACCTCGGAAATACCTTCACAGAAACGTTAAGCTTGGGACTTGGTCGTTATGTATTTACCGTTTCCGGCTTTGCACTGAATGCTTTGGATCCAAAAATATATTCTGACTATAGCCTTAAGATACAGGCTGTTCCTCTGCCGGCTGCTGCCTGGTTGTTTGGTTCGGCATTAATTGGATTCGTATCTTTCAGCAGAAGACGCAAGGTCTGAGTGCAAGTCAACTATTTTGTACAGAGTAGTCAAGGCCATGGGGGCTCCCTCATGGCCTTTTTTTTGCCTGTGCCTGTGCCTGTGCCTGAGTCAATGTCTCACAAAAAGTTAAATATCTCTGAGCCCCTCGGAGGGTTCAATGCGTGCTGCACGGAAACCTGCCAATATTGCAGCGATAGTGGCTGCTCCGAGTGTCAGGATCAGGGCTATGAGAAAGTGATTTGGCAACAGGCGACAAATACTGTCGCTGCTATCCATCTGTGATGCAAAAAGCCTGTTGATGGTAAAACTTACACCTAAGTAGATTATCGACGCCGTAAGCCAGCCGAAGATGGCCGTAAAGGCAGATTGTAAGACTGGGAACCAGACTATTTCACCCGTACGGAAACCAACCAGGCGAAGTACACTTAACTCTTTTCTCTTACGGTCTACATTAGCCCAGAGACTGGCACCTAGAGAGAGTGTAAAACCGAAAAGGCCAATAATGGCTATTAACCAGAATACTACGCTCAGGTTGCGATCCATAGTGCGCACTATGTCGATATCGGCTACTCTTGTGCTGACCTCGATACCCAGTTTGCCCAATGCCTCACTGATAGGTGCTACATCGTAGATAGAGCTGGTGTATAGACGGAAACTCGGATAAGTACGTTTGTCATTACCCTCAGTTGTTCCACTCCACCCGAGAGCAGAGACTGCGCGACCATCACGAAAATCCTCTGCTGCTTCTACCAGGTGGAGGTCTGTGAAGGCCCCATCTCGAGTAAAGCTCCCAGGTTTCGCTATACCGATAACCTGGAGTGAGATATGAACCCTTTCACTGCGACCCTTGAATCGACGTGAAAGACTTCCACTTATCTCATCCCCGGGTTTGACGTTCAGTTTTTGCGCCGCTTTGTCTGACAGTACAATCTGTTGCAGACTTTGAGGAATTGTCTGAGTCTTCAGTAATGGATCTGCTTGGCCTGTAGGAATCATCTCCACAGAGATGATCCGGCTTGCAGTCTCACTCTTAAGGTCAATAGTGGCGGCAATAGCACGAGTGCGTGGTACGATGAAATCGATCTCCTCCCGATTTCGTAGCTGTTCTACCCATGCGCTGTCGTATCGGCCACTGCCGATAGGGCGAACCTCCCGATTGCGGGGATCCTCAATGAGATTGGTAAGCATGCTGCCGACAATACCAAACTTAAGGCCATACAGGATCATCATTGGCCCGAGAACGGCGGCCAGTGAAACAATAAAGAAGGCTGACATCTGCCACTCATTCCGGTAGTCGCGTCCGGCTAACCAGAGAATGTCTTTAACTCGATGAGGCATCAACCACTCACAACGGTCTCTGTCATTGAACCGTCTGATTCCCTATGGGTATGGTGTTCCAGATGACGCAGTCCAAGCCGATTAATATGTCGCCAGGCGTGACTGGCGAGGATAACGGTAATATGCAGCTCATCCACTAACTCGATGAATAATGACATGATACGCTCTGCTGCAATAGGATCGAGTGAAGCGGTGGGTTCGTCGGCAATGACTATAGATGGGCGGTGTGCCAGGGCGCGGCCAATGGCGACCCGCTGACGTTCCCCCACTGAAAGCATATGTGGTAATTTATCGAGATGACGTCGTATCCCAAGATCACCAGCCAGTTCATCGACCAAACCATCATCTTGCATGTCGAGTAGGCGTCGGGAAAGGTTGATGTTCTCCCGTACGGTTAGATAGGGGAGTAGACCGCCAGTCTGCATGACATAGCCGATACGTAAGCGACGTAAATCGCCGAGCTGATTGAGCTGTTTCTTACGCCACAAATCAGATATGTCGACAGGTTCCGCACCACGAGCCGGTCGAAAGCGATAGGAGCCAATCCCGCTCGGTCTTAAAGTCATGGAGAGCATATCCAGCAAGGTACTCTTACCGCAGCCGCTCTCACCGATGAGAGCGATTTTTTCACCCAGTGAGATCTGCAGACTAGGTACACGCAAACGGAAGGCGGTACCTTCAGCTTCGCGAGTCTTCTCCACATCACGCAGGTGATAGATCAGTACTCGTTCACCGGGAAGACTGACACCTGTTTGAGGGTCGGTTGGGATTGCAGTAGAAGTCAAGGTCAGGGCAACATTTCCAAGGCAATGGGGAAAACCGAGTCACCTGAGACAGGACCGCCATCCAATGAAACCCAAAGATCAGTATGGTCGTGCAATACCTGGTAATAGTTGATTTTCTCTTCCAAACGATTGATGAAGCTGATTTGTTCTCGTGCAGGCCAGTCTTGCCAGTTATCTAATGAGAGGCTCATGACCTCGCCGGTGTAGGGGAGATCCTCAATGTACTCACGCATAAAGCCCATATCTGCAAGGTTGCCTTCGCGCGCACCGGTCACTCGAGTTGTCGTTCCAAGCTGTTCCGGATCACGAGCTATGGTGGCCGCAAGACTTTTTAGATCATTAAGAAAATTGCGTGGTGAGAGCAGGCCCTCTTCAGCGGTTATCAGAACCTGGCGCATGATGCTGTGCAGATCACTGAGTTGATCGCGACTCAAGAGCACGCGCACATCCAGTGTTTGACGTTGTGGATTACTGATATCACGGTCAACCAACCATGCACTGAAAATGCTGGGTATTAGCTCTTTATCATTCTGTTGTAAATAACGCATACGTAGGGCGTATCCGAGCTTGGCAACTTTTGCCTGGAACTGGGCAAGTTGATCCGGTACCTCCTGCTGGACAGCCTGCTTTTCCCTGGCTTGTCGCTCTTCGGCCATACTCTTTCCGGCTGTAGCCATTGCGGCCAGTTTTACCTGTTCTGTGATCTGTTGGGCGAGGGCATCTAAGACCCGACCGAAACGCTCAACATTTCCAGTTTCCACACCAAAATAGAAGCTACCAATCCCTGGGTAATAAGAGAGGTCGCGATAGGTTTCCTCTGCTTTTGTGTGATCGGCCATGATACTTGGAGTTAACAGATGCAGAACAGAGAGGGCAATCCCTTTATTTTGAGCCAGTCGTCTCAGGGCGGTACTCGACATACCTGTACCCGAAAGCGGGTCTCCAGCTTCGCGAGGACCGGCATCTGTGATTAAAACGACATAACGGGCATCTTGTCCCTCCCAGTTAATGCCGGCGATCGCCTCATTGACACCGGCATAACTGTCTTCACTGAAGTCGCGACTCGATACGGTGGCCGCCTTGAGAGAAGTAACTTGATTGAAAAAGCCTTCGGCATCCTGTCCCTGATTAAGGTCAACATAGGTATGGGTTAGATAATCAAGATCGGGTACTGCCTGAGGATTGTCACGAAAAGCGATTAAGCCAAAGCTGACGTCACCGGAAAGATCCTCTTTGGTGATGGTGTCATAAATCTTACGGACAGCCTCTCGGGTACGATCAATATAAGGGTCCATGGAGAGTGTGGAATCGATCACAAAGACTACTGCGGATCGGAATGGTTTGATACTGACGTTTTCTGCAGGTGCTTTAGTTTTGAGTTTCTCAGTTGGAGGCTGGTAGGGAAGCAGGGGTACGCTTGACACTTGCAGCATACGTGCCTGCTCACTACCGATATAGATATCCTCATGGTCACGTATAGGTACCAGGTAAAAATCCTTCAATATATCTACATGGGTTCTGGGCTGGATGGCGATTACTGGCGAATCAGCATCAAGCTTTCCAGTCTCTGCAGCTAGATAGAGCTGTTTATAAAGGGCTTTATCATTATTAGTTATCAGCTTCTTCAGGTTCGCCTTTTCATTGAACAGGAGTACCCGGTCACTTCCCAATGGGTCGCGAAAAGCGACGGTCAAACCTTGATTCCAGGGAATGGTATCTGTTTCCGGCATCCAACCCGCAAGGACACCATGACGATTATGACCGAGTTGAAGCCAGCTGGAACCATTTTTAACTGTACGGCTATACACATAATAGACACTGAAGGGTGTGGCTGGTTTAGCTTTGCCTTGCTCTATCTCCTGGAAAAAATGTGCCCCCGGTTTACTGAGAACCCGCTGGTAAAGGGCCTGCTTGCCTTTCATGAGCAACGGCTGTTGTGGTGGTGATGCAAGGGCGCTTGGCACAAAAAATAGAATGATCAGAGAGATGAAGGCCGATTTTAGAGTAGCCATCGAAATATCCTTTAAATGGGTCTATTGCCAGTTCAGTAACAGACGCTGAGCTGCGAGATCTCCGGTCTTTGCCTGTTCTTCGGTGGTATTGCGTAGCACCTGGAGCCGTTTTTGTGCTGTTGTAATATCCTTTTCCGCTGCCACTACGTACCATTTATGTGCCTGATATGCATCAGGATTTTCTAAAAGTGAGTTACCCTCTACAAAATGATTTGGCTCGTGCATACTTGCCAATGCAAAGGCTGCCGGCCCATCTCCCTCTCTTGCGGCATAGAAGAGCAATAAATAGGCATCTGTCAAATTGCCTTGTTGTTGGAACGCAATGGCTTGATCCACTATTTGATCGGATGAAAATATTGACTCTCTCGAACGTAGGCGAGAGATCAGTGCACGTGCAGCTTCACCTTTTTTGAGCACCCGATCGGTCGGGGTGTCCTGAATAGTAGGATTGGGACTATCTTCGGTTTCAGACTTGACGGGGCTGACAACGCTGTTGCTGACAGGGCTCTCTGTCTGATTGGCGGAATCGATTTGGGCCCGGATGATAGGGTCGATCTGGCTCTCTTTCAAGGGTGGTTCAAGATCGATCTGTTCATCCGGCGCAAACAGGAAGTAGATGCCAACAAGAATGAGTGCGGCAACGGTTATTTCAACAGCTACCCTGAGACGGCCAGAGCTGTTGGAAATCTCCACATTATTGGAGAAATCATCGGATGGTTTGGGGTCCGAACTGGTCATACTGCCTGAGTTTATTTTATGTCGAGAGACAGGTTGTTGTGATTTCACTATTTCGGGACGGTACAAAAACACCTAGCCCTGTTTGTTTATTGGTCAAACTTCTGCGTAGTAGTAATGGATGTATAGCTTTTCATTACGATCCTCGCAGCAGTTAACAATCGGTGTAGTCCATGGATTATGATTCCCCCACATGACCTTACCACCTTGGCCCGGATGACCAGGACAACACATTTCAACAGAACAGACATCTAAAATCTACTCAAGACGTAACCTGAATCATTTGTTCGTGACAGCACATGGTGCAAGCTCTTGATTCCCCAGTGGATCAATAAAATGCCGACTAAACGGATGGGTAAAGCTAAGATTATTTTGATTTCACTGTGAACCGGTATCTTACACACTGCATTTGCAATGAATCCGCGGACTCAGGGTAACTCAGAGAGTGAAGTGGTCCGTAGCTGTGATTGCTGTACGACAGGGCAAGAAAAATAGGGGGCCTAATGCCCCCCCTCAGCTGGTATTGAGTTGTCGAGGCGTGACTACGCCTTTTTTGACTTTGTCAGACGTGTAGCCAGTAGGCCAATAAGGCCGGAACCCATGAAGAGGAATGCTGGAGGTACGGGTACAGGATTGACGTTTGAGATAGCCATAAGGGTTAAACTAGAGGAGAGTGACGAAGAGACATTACCCGTGCTATAGGCCTTTTCCAATCCAAATACAGTTGTTCCAATCACCCAGTTGGTAAAATCTAGAGAGTTAGAAGTGATAGTAATGGAATTATCAGCGGAACCGCCTTGTAGCGCACCACTGCTATTCAAATTGTTGTTATGCCCATAGTTATACTCAGCAATATGCCCAGCCTGGTTATGAGAACCCCCATTGACCTCATTGATCATGCTGCCCGCCAGGAAATCAGCAAAGAAATAGTCAAATATGGCATTGTCACTGCGAGGAATCAGTGTCCCATTATTTTGGGTGGACGACCCTCCTAACAACGGATCAACTGCAAAGATATAGGCGAGCGATTGATTATCTTGAACCCCAGCCAGTGCAATGGCGCCAGCATTGTCGTTGGCTGTACTAGAAACTGTGCCTTCAAATGGTAATCTCCCCATTATTAATGGGGAGATTACCGATGAGCTGGAAGATGAGAATCGGTGATTTAAAAAAATGTATACCGAAGAGTGTCTGAAGGCTGAGATTATTCTGGAGGATCTTGGAGCAAACCCAATCTATATGTATAGGAATAATCTACAAGAATGTGGATTATGATACACTTGAGATCGGATATTTCTAGCTGTTAAAGAGATCAGTTTCTAATTTACTGCCTCTAATCTTTGTCTCTTCGCTTATCGTGAGAGTCCCATCTTCTTTCATGATGCCAATCGAATGATCGTGCTTGTGTCTGAGTACGATAGTTGACTCTTCATTTATAGGGCGTCGAATGCAAACGAGTATCCAGCCAAACTTTTTAAGAATGGCGAGTTTTGTCACTTGCTGTTCAGTGAGATAATCTTTGGGTACGGGGGGAATGGGACCCATCCCAATCCTTCTATCGTCCATTGGGCTCATCTCCGATTTATATCGATTACCTGGGAGGGATGGTAATCCCCCCAAAAAATAACGGGGTTCAAAAGTAGAATTTTCCAATTATGATTACGAAAAGGAGAATCTACAATGAAGAAGTCCCG
>JAHXHU010000350.1 GCA_025656375.1 Candidatus Thiodiazotropha sp. (ex Ustalcina ferruginea)
ATCTAATAGCTTGAAATCGCTAAGGATGGTGACCTTCCTACAGAGGACTTTCACCTCATTAGTTCATACCCATGCTGGGCGTACACAACGAATGGTCGGCCCACGGGCTGTAATGCCAAAGGCCTCTCTTGGCCTTTCCAACTTTCTCATGAATCTCTGCCCGGATAAACACCAAGGCCTTTTTACGCCATGTTGGCCAGATTTTGGCGCGCCCGGCATGTTTTTTCAGGTGTTGGTAGCTTTGCAGCGTCAGGTTCTTTTCAAATTGTGGCCAGATAAGCGCCATGGCCTCATCATGCCGTTTGCGCCGATGGTACATATCGCCCAGAAAGTCCTGCAACTGGCTACCTGAATTCTTTCCGAACGCCTTGAGGCCCTTTTCCGCCCATTCCAGCGCCTTATCGCCCTGACGAGCCTGTTTATACGTCTCGGCAATCCGCAGAAAATCACTACTCGAAGAAAGGTCTTTGCTCTTGATTGCGACGAGCGCTTCGGTGTCGCCATCGATCTTTGCCCGCGACTCCATGATACCGGTGATTCGGGAACGCCGACTGTTCCACTCGCGATTACTGCCGGGCTTGCTTGGTTTGATCTTGGCCCACTCGGTCTCGGCCAGTTCACGGTAATGCGCACGGCCACTTTTTCCTAGCACCCTCGAATAGCGTTCAATCGCGTGGCTGATGATATCCCAGTCCGATTGCAGCTCCCAGAAGAACAACCGCTCCGTCAGAGCCTCAGGATCCGGCTTCGCCTTTCTGCAAGCAGCCAGATGCAGCTCCTGAAGATCCTCCATCACGCCATACATATCCCCGTCATGGTCGTCGATATACTCGATGGCCCGCTCCGCACGCTTGAGGGCATACTCGCAAAGCTCGATCATAGCGGCGGCATATCCTTGCTTAAGCAACTCCCTGATCGCTTCAACGGCATCGGCCACACCGCGCCAGTAATCATGCATGCCGTAATAATCGATGTAGCCATCGCCACTGTTGATCGCCTGATCGATGATCTTGCGATAGGTCGCCAGATTAACACCTTTGGTTGCGGCCGCCTTCAGCATCAACCGGTCTTCCAGCTGATCGTCTTCTGATGCGGCTTCAATCAGCATGTCCGCCAACTTATCCTTGTCATGCAGCAACAGCCAAGCACGCACATCTTTCATGGTCAAGACGGCGTTGCTCTTTTTCGGCTTCTTTTTACCCCTTGATGCTGCCCCGGTTTTGGCCTGCTTTTCCAGCCATGCCAGTGCCGTTGCCACGCAATGCTTGCAGAAATCGCCATCCTGCCCGACGGGGCAGTCGCAATCGTAGTCGATCGTATCGTCGTCTTCACGCAGTACGACCCGATAAGAGTAGGTTCCGGAGACAATCGCGGTAATCTTACCGTTGCGCTCTTTCAAGGCGCTGACAAGACCTTCCTCAAAATAGGCCTGGCCACGTTCGAAAGAACGTCCTCCAGCCCATTGGCGAATACGTCTGGTCGTTAAGTAATCTGATAATTCCATAATATCCGGAGCAGGCACTTGGCCTGTCACAACAAATTTTGAGGGTGTGGAGTCAGCACCTTCAGGAAGGCGCTAGTCATCTTTCCAGAGTAACCTACCATTTGTCACAATATTGTCGATTTTTTTTACAGCCTACAGGCTTTCTGTCTTATACCGACATTAGTGGTTTACCTATCTCATTATTTTTCTGTTTATTACTATGATTTGGCATTTTATTTGCGTCACTTTTTCCAGTTACATGGTTTTCTGGAATAATCCTGAAAAAGATATACTTGTATTAGCGCCATACCATCTGACCTTAAGAACTGTCTTAATGTGCAACTACCCTATGGTTTGATCATACGAATTTAACTTGGCTGGTCGACAGTCTGCGTCAGACATACATCAGTGGATATAAACACAACATAGTGTTGGGCATCTTTTGCAGGAATGGGGCGTACTCATTCTCAGACACTCAAGACAGCAGAGTTGAAGAATGGATAGCTGTCAACGAAATGGTTGCGTCAATCAACAGGTTAAATTATGCAATCAGAAATAACCTATGAAAGACGGAAAGGCATCGATCCGATTCCGTCAAATTTGAAAGATATACTAACTGATCCACAAATGATGGCAGTTAAAAACTTAGAGAGTATTGGATGGGAACTTATTATAGTTCGTCCTCCTTTATTTCTAAGTGCCGTGCCAATTTTGAAGAATACTGTTAATAATCGCTTCGCTGTCTTACGGGAAGAGGGGCTTATAGAGCTTGATTCCAAGGTCAAGGTACGTCAGCAGCTAAATAAAAAGACCCGCTGGTACGGGGCTAACCAATAACATATGTAACCCCCATCAATCACACACACTGACAACTCTAACAATCATCAACATTCGCTACTATTGCTTACATGAGTGATATTAGCCCTTAACGCAGCCGCATGGATAACAGATAAAACTCACTGCCTATCTGACGTTTCGTACCAAAGATCAATAAATTCGTGATCGTCGACAGATCCATTCTACGCCCCGATGGTGAATTTTCGATTTCCTTCAAGGGGATTGTAAAGCGGTTGTATCCATAGCTCAGTTCAAGTCTCTGGTTGAACCGGTCTTTGAATTTGTTATTGTGAGTGCGGTCATTTATGCGAAGTGATAGTGGCAGCATGCGCTGTTGCTCAGAATAGAGCGATAGTTCCAATGATTGATAACCACGCCAGTCTGGTTCGGGTTCGATCAGACTCACACCTGGCCAAGCACCTTCCTCCAATAGAACAATCGCACATCGTTCCTGATCTGCCGCAATGTCTGCTGGCCAGTTAGTGGGCCGATTAATGATCCGAACATCGCCACCGTTACTACCTTGCAGAAAGGCACTAGCAGTCGTTCCTTCCAGATTAACGAGTATTGGGAAGTCTGCATTTCTAACCTGAGAAACAAACAACCAATAGAGTGGTCCCGAAAAAGCAATCACAAACAACAGCACGGCTGCCAGAACAGATAGCCCACGGGGAATGGAGCGTCTGATCATTCCAGAAAACAGAAGACCACCTGAGGTGACACCCATCGCATTCATCAGCAAATCATACAGGCTTGCCTCGCGACCGATTGTGTACTGCACTATCTCCATGACAGCACCGAAAAGGAGGCAACCTAACAAGATAGGCCAGAAGTACTTATCCGTTTTTGTTTTATAGGACCACAAAACTGCCAGTGACAATAAAGTAAATATCAGGAAGTGGCCGGAGTCTTGTAGTGCATTGATGAGTCGGCTGTGTCCAGGCAGTGTTACCCCCAGCAACAATACCACTGAGAATAGTGCACTGAATAATAACAGGCCCGGGTATCGGAGTGATTGGGAAGACAAGTGGAAAACGCCCTTTCGAATCTACCCTTTCTTCAGTTTTGCAAACGCTTCAGCCATCGCCCCGCGAGGTGCCGGCTCTTGACGAGTCTCGCTCTTTCTCTGCTGCGGACTGGATGATGGCTGCTCCTTTTTACTGCTATCAGGTTTATTTCGTGAATCGTCGGAGAGACGCATGGTGAGTCCGATTCGCTTGCGCTTGATATCGACCTCCATCACCTTTACCTTGACCACATCCCCCGCCTTGACCACCTCATGCGGGTCTTTTACAAACTTGTCCGCCAATACTGAGATATGTACCAAGCCATCATGATGGACACCGATATCGACAAAGGCACCGAAGTTGGTAACGTTTGTCACCACGCCCTCTAGGGTCATGCCACTCTGCAGATCCTTCAACGCTTCTATGCCTTCCCGAAATTCTGCCGTTTTAAATTCAGGACGCGGATCACGACCAGGCTTATCCAGCTCACTGATGATGTCCTGTACTGTTGGCTGGCCAAACTTCTCATCAGTGAAATCATTAGCAGCCAGCGTATTGAGGAACTTGGTGTCACCGATAAGGGCACCCATTTCCCGTTTGGTTTTAGCCAGAATACGCTCCACCACGGGGTAGGCCTCTGGATGTACAGCTGAGGCATCCAAAGGATTATCACCCTTCATGATACGCAGGAAACCGGCACACTGTTCGAAGGCCTTCTCGCCAAGACGTGAGACCTTCAGGATCTGCTTACGGTTTATAAATGCCCCATGCTCATCGCGGTAAGAGACAACATTGGCCGCCATCAAAGCAGAGAGACCGGCAACACGGTTCAATAAGGGTACCGAGGCTGTATTGATATCCACTCCGACAGCATTGACACAATCCTCTACCACAGCATCGAGTTGACGAGCCAGTTTGACCTGTGAGACATCGTGTTGATACTGACCGACACCTATCGATTTGGGATCGATCTTCACCAACTCCGCCAGCGGATCCTGTATACGGCGGGCAATGGAGACCGCGCCACGCAACGATACATCCAGATCAGGAAACTCGTTGGCAGCGAACTCCGAGGCGGAGTAGACAGAAGCGCCCGCTTCACTGACCATGATCTTGGACAATCTCAGCTCTGGGTGACGTTTAATCAGATCCGCCGCCAGTTTATCGGTCTCACGGGATGCCGTGCCATTACCGATACTGATCAAGTCGGCTTTGTGTTTTCGCGCCAATTCAGCCAACAGATGGAGTGATGGGTCCCACTGCTTCTTGGGCACATGAGGGTAGATGGTCGCGGTCTCGACCAGTTTGCCAGTGGCATCCACTACGGCCACCTTGACCCCGGTACGCAGACCTGGATCCAGGCCGATTGTAGTGCGTGGACCTGCAGGCGCTGCCAGCAGCAGATCATGCATATTCCTGGCAAAGACCTTGATCGCCTCCTCTTCCGCAGACTCACGCAGGCGCGATTTTAAATTTGTATCAAGATGGGTGAAAATCTTTATTCGCCAAGCCCAGCGCACCACATCACTCAACCATTTGTCGGCTGGCCGCCCCTCATATCTGACTCCCATCTGACGGGCGATCATTCGCTCGGCCACCCCTGTCTCGCTCTGCTTTAGCGCGGCATCTTCAGGCAGGAAGAGTCCCAGATTAAGTACCCCTTCCTGACGTCCACGAAACAGCGCCAGTGCCCGGTGTGACGGAATAGTATGGATAGTCTCTGAGAAGTCGAAGTAATCAGAAAATTTAGCCCCTTCCTGTTCCTTACCATCGGCTACCTTTGCAGCAAGAACCCCATGCTCCCAAAGATATTCACGCAATCGTCCTACCAGCTCAGCATCCTCAGCAAACATCTCCATCAGGATCTGTTTAGCGCCATCGAGGGCAGCCTTAGCATCCGCCATCCCTTTGTCCATATCGATATAACTGCCTGCCTCTTGCTCCGGTATCAGGAAGGGATTGGCGAACAACCCATGGGCCAGCGGTTCCAGACCCGCCTCTCGGGCAATTTGTGCCTTTGTCCGCCGCTTTGGCTTATAAGGTAGATAGAGGTCCTCCAGGCGGGTCTTGGTGTCGGCTGCCAGTAGCGCTGCCTTCAGCTCCTGTGTCAGTTTGCACTGCTCCTCGATAGACTTCAGCACCGCCCCGCGTCGTTCGTCCAACTCGCGCAGATAGAGTAGACGCTCATCCAAATTGCGTAGCTGGGTATCGTCCAGGCCATCGGTGGCCTCCTTGCGGTAGCGAGCGACAAAAGGCACTGTCGCCCCCTCATCCAACAGGCCAATAGCGGCCTCAACCTGCTTAACGCGAATATTCAGCTCATCGGCAATGCGTTGGGCTATCGACATGGATTTCACCTGGATTGAAATTTCGTAAGGCGGGGATACTAACAAAGCAGCGCATTGAACGAAATCTTGACAATAAGACTATTCCTGGAATCAATGTGAATCCAGGATGATCACTTGTGCAGCGTTCTAAACTAATGGACCCATGGTGTCCAATAGCCCTTATCATGCATTGATCTCAACAGATGATAATAGTCTGCGTTGTTACGCATAATGGTGCGACTGAGGTGATTCACAGGTGCATCAACCCACTCTTCCTCGTAGCTCGAACAAGGCATCCAGGCTAGGGCGCACCATCTCAAAACCAATGCCTGATTGGAGTTTCAGGGTTTCAGCAGCAAATCCACCCATCAAATCAATAAGACCTTCAAACATATTCAAGGAGTGCTGTCGTGAGTCAGTTTCCCGTTCTGTTATAACAGCATCGGCGATCATAATCCCGGCATCATTTTTAAATTCGACAATCGGACAAACCTTCTGCACCAGCTTTTTCATCTCCTGGTTCTGAGGCAAACACTCGAACCGGAACCGCTTAATATCACGTTCAGTCGCAGCAACAATGAGTTTCTCCAGCAGCAGACGACCTATGCCTTTACCCTGCATCCTGTCGATCACTGTCAGGCTCACTTCAGCGCAATCAGAATCCTTGCCCAGACGAATAAAACGTCCAACCCCGATACCAACATCCTGTTTACTTTTTTTGTCCCATCCAACAATACACAACGCAAAGTGATCTTCCTGGTCTATTTCGGTGAAATAGCACAGTTCCTTTTTTGATAAGGTCTTTTTTACTGCGAGAAACCGTTTATAACGTGAGTGGGCCGAAAGGCTGTTAAACCCTTTATGCAACAGCTCCTTATCACCAGGACGAAGTAAGCGCATACGTACCCATTCACCACCTGGAAGATATACCCGTTCTTGGTAAGACTCACCAAACTGCATCGTGGTTGCCATCTCAATAAACTCCTCATACTGCAAGGCACACCACAGTATACCTTAAATACAAATAAATTATGCGCCGCAGCATTCGACTATACTCTCAGTCACTGGTTCCCCTAAAATAAAAAAATTACTGTATTGGCTTAGGGTTAGGTATGTTCTTCGACAGTTTCAGTGCTGAGTGAATGGATGAAGACGGAAAATACCAAACACGATCAAGGGTTAATCGAACAATAGTATCTACCTAAAGCAGCTTTAAGAAGTGCTTTTTAATCAGTTAGATGCAAACGAGATTTGATTTCATGAACGGTTACAGGGTTTCCGTAACACCCTCGGATTGAAATCCTGCACTGTGCAGAGCCAACTCGGCATTCCGCAACCATTTTGTGAGTGGCTCCTGATCCTGCCCTGGAATTTCATCCTTAACCCATCGCCTAAGTGCCTCTCCGGCTGTACTTTGGACGAGAAAAATCATCTCCCGAACCAAAGCATCCAATCCTGAGACAGCTTGATCGTCACTGAGCATGTCTTCGGTGGAAACAATCTCTGAGTATTACCAAGGGTGGTGATATGTTTAATACAGGGATCTGGTTGGGTCAATGAATCCATCTGCCTGGGAAAATTTTATGTCTGATATCACAGCGACTAGTGTGGTTATTCCTTTTCTTTCAGATGCTAAGCTTGAGCCCCATCAGCTGATTACATGCACTGTTCAGATGCACATTATTCTTTAGAAATATCAGTTCGTTGATATGGAGTAAAAAAGTATGAGCCAAAATCGCTATCTTGATGACTTCAGTGTCGGTGAGCACTTCACGACGAGAGGGATTACCTTCTCAGAGAGTGATATCGTTAAGTTTGCCGCCCAGTTTGATCCCCAATCGTTTCACCTTGACACTGAAGCGGCAAGCCACTCCTTCTATGGAGGACTTATCGCCAGCGGGCTACATACGATTTCGATCTGTTTCAGGCTGTTTATTGAGCAAGGCCTGCTCGAAAAATCCAGTATGGGTTCACCCGGTATCGACGAACTCCGATGGCAGGCACCCGTCAGACCCGGCGATACACTGCATACCCAGGTCGAAGTCATCGATGTCAAACCATCTTCGAAACGCGATGACCGAGGCATATTGCGCCTCAAATACTCAGCCATCAATCAGGATGAAGTGACCGTTTCAAGCTTTATCGTAAATCATCTGGTGAGGCGTTCACCACCTACGGAATAAGGCTTCATTTACTCATGGGTAAGATTCAATCACCACGACCGATCGCATAGTAGCTGAACCCGGCTTCCTTCATGCGCTGGGGATCATAGATATTGCGGCCGTCAAATATCACCGGCTCGCTGAGAGACTGCTTAATCGCATCATAATCTGGACTGCGAAATACTTGCCACTCCGTTACCACTACCAAGGCATCTGCTCCATTCAGTGTACTCTCCTGATCCTCACAGTAGGCAAGATCATCCCGTTCACCGTAGATACGTCGGCACTCATCCATGGCTTCGGGATCGAAGACCCGTACTTTGGCACCCGCTTCCCATAACGCCTCCATCAGTACTCGACTGGAAGCCTCTCGCATATCGTCTGTATTCGGTTTAAACGAGAGCCCCCACAGAGCAAAAGTCTTATCCTTCAGATCTCCCGAAAAATGTCGATGGATTTTACTGAACAGCACCCGTTTTTGCCGGTAATTGACCGCTTCAACCGCAGTCAGCAATTGTGCATCGTAACCTACCTCACGGGCAGTGCGTTCTAATGCATTGACATCTTTTGGGAAGCAAGAGCCACCATAGCCGCAACCCGGATAGATGAAGGAGTAGCCAATACGGGTATCTGCACCGATGCCATGCCGTACTTGTTCGATATCAGCCCCCAGCCGCTCTGACAGATTCGAGAGTTCGTTCATAAAGCTGATTTTGGTTGCCAAAATGGCGTTAGCCGCATACTTGGTCAATTCAGCAGAACGTATATCCATGGCAATAAGACGGTCGTGATTACGATTGAAAGGTGTGTACAGGACTCGCAGCAGTTCAGTCGTTCTTGGATTGTCTGTGCCGATGATAATACGGTCCGGTTTCATGAAATCATCCAGTGCAGCACCTTCCTTAAGGAACTCTGGATTTGAGACCACATCGAATTCAACTTGCTTGCCGCTTGCCCGAAGCGTCTCATTGATACGCTCTCTGACCTTATCCCCGGTTCCGACGGGAACAGTTGATTTATCCACAATCACCCGATAGTCATCCATATGTTCCGCAATAGCGGTTGCCACCGCCAGTACATATTGTAAGTCTGCCGATCCATCCTCATCGGGAGGTGTCCCTACAGCGATAAACTGGAATAAACCATGCTCGACAGCCGCTGCGGCATCGGAGCTAAAGGTTAACCTCCCTGCCTGCACGTTACGCTCGACCATCGCCTCAAGACCTGGCTCATAAATGGGGATCTCTCCGTGTTTAAGCATCTCAATCTTGCGCTCATCCACATCCATGCAAACCACCTCATTACCCACCTCGGCCAGGCAAGCACCTGTTACCAAACCGACGTAACCCGAACCAAATACCGAAACTTTCATAGTCAATCCTTATGAAATGCTATCTAAACCAACGCGCAATCATACTTGTTGAAGAACCAGGAAACCACATGCTCAAACTTCCGGTATCAGATCCAGTGCTTGCTGGATCACCTGATTCAGTTGATCAGGAGATTGCTCCTCAACACGAATGATGGGAAGCAGCTGAATCTCTGCATGCCCTCTGAGCAATACGGGCGCCATGACTTGCCCCTGGCCACTCACCCCGCTGATTCTGAGCGGTACCAGGGGTGCTTTCGTAATGGTCGCCAGTCGGGCTGCGCCGGCCTTGATCTTTCGTGGCGGATCGCTGTCGAGGTGGATCTTGCCATGTGGAAAGAGTGCCACAATTTCTCCGGTGCGAAGCGCCTTGATCGCTTGGCGCATAGCCTTCTCGGGTGAGTTTTCACGATCCACCGGGATACACCCTACGGCACGAAACAGCCAGTTCACACCAAACCGCTGGTACTGCTCACGGGCGATAAGAAAACGTAATGGTCTGGGACTGGAAGCCAACATTAACAGGGGATCAAGACCAGAAATATGATTGGCCACCACGATAGCTCCACCTGTTTCAGGCAGTGGTAACTCAACCTTCGGCAACCGATGGTAAGTGTGACAAAACAAGCGGTTGAATCCATCCAGCCAATTCAGCCAAAATACACCCCAGTCGATTTGGCTTGCCTCTCTGCAACGCTTGTTAAGCCATACCCACCCAACCAAAACCGCTGTCATTGTCAACAGTGAGAGTGTCATCCAGTACTCCATCAAGATGATATTGATGGAGTACTGGGTTGAACGGCGTTCATTTTTTCTTCTTACCACCCTTTTGATAGACCTTGCGTTGAAACAGATCCGTACGCCGACTCACCAATCGATCGATGAACAGGATACCATCGAGATGATCCACCTCGTGTTGCAGGGCACGGGCTTCATACCCCTCCATCTCATACTCATAGTGCTCGCCTTGTGGATCTTGAGTGCGTAATTTAATCCGTTCAGCACGAATGACATTTCCGGTGTAGTCAGGTACCGATAGACAGCCTTCACGACCTAGTTCGAAACCATCCCATTCAATGATTTCCGGATTCACAAGAATCAGGTAGCCATGGTTCGGGACCGGTTTTCTGGTCGTGGAACAATCGATTAGTACTATACGTTGCGATCTCCCAACCTGAGGTGCTGCTATACCTACGGCGGCTGGACCTGCTTGGCGAGTCTCTTCAAGATCAGCTATAAATTGCTGTAAACCCTCATCAAATTGAGTCACATCCTCTGCAACTTCCTTCAACCTCGGATCAGGTAGCTTTAAAATTTCCAACATTGCCATAAGTTCAGCCAATCAGGGTTTCGATGGGCGATACATGGACATCTATCTCCTCGGACTCAAGTTGTTCCAACGCCGATTCAAGCACCTCAATATCGACTTCAGCGTAACCCTGTATGGTCATGATGTAGACCGGCTGTTGCGAGTCTCCCACCACATCAGATGCCAGCTCAAGAATATTGAAGCCGCATGCGCTAAGCACTCCTGTCACTCTGGCAACAATACCGGCCCGGTCTGCACCATTGACCCTTACCTGAAAATTGGGCACACGGTGCTGATGCAGTCCGCCATGCATGGGATCGAGATGAAATTTTAATTTTAACTGCTCTGCAACCGGAGTAATAATTGATGCCAGTGCCTGTTCGCTCCGGCCTCCATCCACCATCATCATAATGGTGAAGTTACCTCCCAGTCGGATCATGGAAGTCTCGCCGAGGGTACAGCCACCGCGATACAAGGCATCCGTTATCCGAGCAACAATGCCTGGCTGGTCTTCCCCCACCAGGGTCAACATCTGCCAATTCATTCTCTCTCCTCACGTTTAAGCAGTAAACATCAGTGCCCAGGGTAAATTACTCACTAGAATTCGTCCAGAAACGAGGGCAATATTCATTCAATAACAAATCCATCTACCTGGTCGTGTGACGTTCAATAAAATGTGTGTTTACAATCGATCAGCAGGGTGCGGCCCTGCCGCACCCTTGTATCAGCTTCCAGTACTGCAATGATCCTGATAATTAAAGTGTATTCCTGAACAGCAGCTATCTATTGAATTTCTCAGCGATTTACACGCTCTACTTTTCAAGCCAAATCAATGAGGCCATTCGACCGGTCACTCCATCTCGACGGTAAGAGTAGAAGAGCGCTTGCTGAGTCACTGTACAATATTCTCCACCTGCAACTGAACCCACACCCGCACGCGCCAAACGTAATCGTGCCAATGTATAGATATCAGCCAACCAATGGCCGGAACGGCTGGGTGTAAATGCACACTCATCCGCCTGATCACGGTCAAGAAAGCACTGCCGTACTTCGTCCCCCACTTCAAATGCGGTCGGACCTATTGCTGGCCCTAGCCAAACCACTAACTGATCTGCAGCCGCCTCAAAACGTTGCAGTGCATTTTCAATGACACCGGCCGCCAGTCCCCGCCAACCCGCATGCACAGCACAAACCTCTCTTCCATGCCGGTCTGTGATCAAAAGAGGCAGACAATCTGCCGTGAGCACTGCACAGACAACGCCAGCACGATCTGTGTAGACCGCGTCGGCCTGGCATCCAACCTGATCTCTATCCGGGCTGGCTACAGAACAGCCATGCACCTGGCTGAGCCAAAATGGCTCGGTGGGTAGCTGACATTGGATCCGTAAACGGTGTCTGTTGCTCGATACGGCTTGTGGATCATCTCCCACATGGTCTGCAAGATTGAGGCTGTCGAATGGAGAGACACTGCAGCCGTCTTGACGGGTAGTAACCAACGACCTGACATTTTCCGGTGCGGGCCATCCCGGCAGCAATGTCTCGATCATTGTTCTGCATCCTTCTCTAGACGCTCTAGTAATTGCTGCATATCAGAGGGCATCCGGGCCTCCCAGGCCATGGTCTCCCCTGTTTCAGGATGCACCAGTTCAAGACGAGTGGCATGCAAGGCCTGGCGTCTGAACACCTTAAGTGCCTGTTGCAGTTCCTCATTTGCACCTGACGGCAGTTTTAATCGTCCTCCATACAGGGGATCACCCAGAAGTGGATGGCGAATGTGGCTCATATGCACACGAATCTGATGGGTACGACCTGTTTCTAAAGTGACTCGGAGCAGGGTGTGAGCCCGGAAACGTTGATCGACACGATAGTGGGTTATTGCACTTTTACCCGTGTCTATCACCGCCATACGCAATCGATTCACGGGATGCCTGCCCACCGGCTCATCTACCGTGCCCCCAGCAATCATCAGACCTTGTGCGATAGCGAGATATTCCCGTTTGACGCTACGTGCCTGCAGTTGCTGAACCAGCCTATGCTGAGATTGCAGCGTTTTTGCGACGACTAGCAGACCGCTGGTCTCTTTATCCAGCCGGTGAACGATCCCTGCTCGAGGAACCTGCTTGAGTGGCGGATGGTGGCTGAGTAATCCATTCAGCAGCGTACCATCCGGATTCCCCGCAGCAGGGTGCACAACCAATCCTGCCGGTTTATTAACCACCAACAACGCATCATCCTCATAAATGAGATCCAGGACCATCTCCTGGGCTAGATCATCAACCTCTTCTTGCAGCAAAGGCCTTAAACTCACCGCTTCTCCACCACGAACCTTCTCCTTGGCCTTGCATGGACGTCCATCCAGCTCCACCAACCCCTGTTTGATCCAGTGTTGCAAGCGACTGCGTGAAAATTCGGGAAATTGCTCAGCCAGAACCTGATCAAGGCGGCTACCAGCCCGTTCCTCGGGAATCACCGTTACACGGTGGGGAACTTTGTCTATTAACTCACCATCCGACATAAATAACCTACTAAGCTAAATCCAACCCATTAATACAGTAAGTTAGGTTATACCGGAACCTAGTATGGTGTCCTATGCTAGCTTTCCTTTATACTTCGCACCAACTCACTACTCACTGGTATCGACCGACCATGTCCTGGAAGCGCCTGATCATCATTCTCACCACCCTACTGCTGCCATGATGTTCCTTGCCAGATCAGATCGACGTCACCAAAGACTGGAGTGCCAGTCAATTCTATTCTGAAGCAAAAATAGCCTTGATGGATGGTCAATATGACGAGGCCATCAAGAACTACAATGGGCTACAAGCGCGCTTTCCATTTGGTCGTTACGCTACCCAGTCACAACTCGACATAATCTACGCCCACTACAAAAATGGAGAACCTGACTCAGCCATAGCGGCGGCAGATCGGTTTATAAAATTAAACCCGCAGAGTCCATTTGTTGACTATGCCTACTTTATGAAAGGCCTGGCCAACTACAATCGAAATCAAAGTATTTTTACCCGTATCCTGCCAACAGACCCCTCTGAAAGGGATGCAGGTGCAGCCCTTGATGCATTTAATGATTTTGCTGAACTTGTACGCCGCTATCCGAGCAGTAAATATTCAGCTGATGCCCACCAACGGATGCTCTACCTTAGAAACAATCTGGCTAAATACCAGATACATATTGCTAAATACTACATGAGACGCGGAGCCTATCTTGCAGCGGCCAACCGGGCCAATCGTGTTGTGACCCATTTTCAACGTACTGATGCAGTACAAGGTGCTTTGGAAATTATGATCGATGCCTATAACAGGCTCGGTATGACTGAACTCGCCGACGATGCAAAGCGGGTGTTGGTACTCAATCTGACAAATGGTCGCTTGAACACCTCATCCACAGCTGATTCGGAAGATGAGAAGTAGATGTAGAACCACTACCCCTTATTCAATCACTGAGGGGCAAACAGTGGAAAGCCGAAAATATCAGATAGCGGCTTCATCTTCCTCTCCGGTGCGGATACGAATCACCTGTTCGACTGGTGTAACAAAGATTTTACCGTCACCGATCTTTCCTGTGCGAGCCGCATCCGTGATCGCTTCAATACATGCCTGCACCTGATCACTGGCAACCACCAGTTCCAACTTGACCTTAGGTAGAAAATCGACCACATATTCCGCACCACGATAGAGCTCTGTATGGCCCTTCTGTCGCCCAAACCCCTTAACCTCGGTTGCGGTCATACCGGTAATACCCACTTCCGACAACGCCTCTCGAACATCCTCCAGTTTGAAAGGCTTTATAATTGCTTCAACTTTTTTCATTGTTTCTTTGCTCCCATTAGGGGATGTCTTGATGATACAGCGAAAACTCGCCGGGATTGTAACGCTCTGCGTACGGGTGCGTCCATGCCTGCATCGGTAGTCGGGCTGGATCCGGGTGCTGGTAGGAGACGATGAATGCCGATCACAGTAAGCTCAGGTTGCGATCAGGTCATCATAGAGTTCGAGGGCGGCATCATGACGAACTGAATTTCATGTCATTGTCAGCATCTTGGCTCATCCTTGTAAACAGCGTCTGCCCAGAAACAAGTCAATTCCTCTCTCAGAAGACACAAATACTTTTTACTTAATAATAATCGGGTAGCCGGGGGTCTCTAACCCCCAGCCCCCACAACACCCTGCATGCGGCTCCGCACAGGGCGTTTCACTTGGAATGGTGAAG
>JAHXHU010000054.1 GCA_025656375.1 Candidatus Thiodiazotropha sp. (ex Ustalcina ferruginea)
CATACCAATCAAGTTCAGGTTTTCGTATAACTCTGATAGGTGCCTCTCCGTATTTTGGATAGATCAGCATACTGGATACAAAATGAGTATCCAGGGTAAGGCGGAAATCATTTGGCAACAGATTATCCGTATGATTTTCCAAATGATTCATGATGAATACCTGACCCGGGCGATAAGGCAGTTGCTCCTCCCCTGCAAGTCGGAACTCAGTCTGATTGAACAGTGCCTGGAACGCCTCCATACAGTGATTCCGGACCTGTTGAGATGATTGCACCGCCGGTGCATTGGCAACGCTTTCATAGATGCGTTGTAAGCCTTGATAAAAATGGAGTTCTGCGTGAACCTTTTGCAAAATCTCCAGGGCCAGTCCAGCCAGGTTTCGCTCAATTTCATCTTCTCCATGATTGCGGAGCAACTCTAAAGTGCCAAAGGCATCTGAGAGGGTTAACCGGTTTTCCAGGAGATAGGGGATTTTATGCATGGGGGATGTCACATGCAGTGTATCCGCATTCTGCTCCAGCAAGGCAGAAACTGCGAGGGTCTCTTTTTGGTAACGCTTTGCAATTAACTGGGTTCTCGCCATGCGTAGACGGTTGCCTATCAACCAGATCACCCGCTCCATCAGCTGCACGGCGAATAGAGGGTCCTGCTGACACAATTCGGTGAGTTCAGCTGCTGTAAATACCCAGGCGCATACCGAAGTGTTTGCCATCGCACATACCTGATACCGATAGGGTTTCACCAAAGAGGACCAACCAAATGCCTGCCCAATATTTTCCAGGCTGTTGAGAAAAAAACAGACCTTCCCGTCACTACCGCAATACCAGAGTTCAACCCGCCCACTGACAAGCAGGTAGAACTCCTTGGCCTGTTGGTCTTGCTGAAATAATTGGGTTCCCCCTTCTATCCTTATCATGCGACCTAAACCCAGCATCGACCGTAGATAAATATCGGGCATCGATTCGAAAAAGGTTGTATGGCGTAAAAACCTGAATGTTGATTCCTGGTCACTGCCAAGGGTTTCTCTATCGAAGTGCATGCCTGATGATGGAGCCATTTTTGCTCTGGTCGTTTCCACCAAAGCACGGCCTTCAGCACCACTGGTGGAAAGAAGTCGATCTCTGTTATTCACAAGGCGATGAGCCAATACTTCGGCAACTCGTCGCAATAAGGTATGCGCCACTCGCGGCGATTGCTCGAATAGCACTGTAAATAGCGTGCGAGGCATGCGTAAAAAACGACAATCCTGCTCACATCGAACAGTCACTGTATGGCGATAGGGAGCACGAAACACCGACCAGCCGATCAAGGCGCCTATCTCATTATCTGTACCCACCAGGAGATCATCCAAGCCTGCAACATGGATTAAAAACTGTACCTTCCCGGTTAAAAGAAAAAAAAGTGCAATGGCTCGATCATGTTGATGCAACAAAACCTCACCTTGTGAGGCATGCCGTACTTCTGATCCCCTAGCCAGGTAAGCGATAACCTCCTCGTCGATATCCTGAAAATAATCAAGTGCCGACAGTTCGGAAATTTCAGCCATAATAGTAATCCGCATTTTTTGTCGAAGGCTGATCTCTATGACTGCGGCAAATAACTTGCATTGTGGGAACCCCGTTAAAGACCCGTGTGCTTCCAACCAGAGCATAAGTTGGTTTGCCCACATTCACCCCTGAGACGAATGTTTCAACACTCCCCTTACTTATCTATAGTAGATACATGCGCCGTCTATTCAAACCACAACACACCAAACCAAAGGATTTTGATCTATTCTGGCAAGAAACCTTGATGGAACTGGACAATATCGATCCAGACCCTGTTTCAACTGAAAAACAATATGCTGAGATTTACCCTGGCCTCGTATTGGAGCAGATTCATTTTCGCTCATTGGGTGGTGTTCGGGTAACGGGTCTACTCACTCATTGGGAAGACGATATAGCCCGACCCTTAGTGGTTCACAGCCATGGTTATGGCTGTCGTTGTGAACCTCGCTGGTCTTGGGCGAAGGCCGGCTCCAATTGCTTTGGAGTGGATATTCGCGGCTTCGGCCGATCTCATGATGCCCTCATTAAACCATCCCATTGGGGCTGGGTATTGACCGGGATTCAATCACCGGAAACCTCAGTCATCAGGGGAGCTGTGTGTGACTACATTCAAGGCGCAAAGGTTGCAGAACAAATACTATCCGGTCGCACCAGCCATCGTACCTTCCAAGGTGTCAGCTTTGCAGGAGCATTAGCCCTAAAATCTGCCTCTGTACTCGACTCGCCTGATCTTCTGGCTGTAGGTGTACCTACCTTCGGTTGGACAGAAGGCCGCTATATCTTTGTTAAATCAGGGTCTGGCACCCAAATTAACCATTATCTCGCCTTCCACCCGGAAAGGCTGGATGATGTGATGCTTGTGATGCGCTACTTTGATCCTGTTAATTTTGCCGATGCTGTTCACTGTCCATCGGTGGTAGGGGTTGGATTGAAAGATGATGTGGTACCCGCTAAGACGGTCTACGCTATTGCCAATCATCTTGCCGGTCCAAGCGAGATCATGGAATTTCCAGTCAGTCATACCGACTTACCTGAAGAACAACTATGGGAAAGGTTTGAACAATATTGGTTAACCCTTACCCTGGAAGGGATAGATAGAGAATTTGGAAATCGGGGAATGATCTGAATGGGTGTAAAAAACTGACAATTAAAATCACGGGCTTTCCTGAACAGACTTCCTATACCGTTTCCAGGCATAGAAGGAAAGCGCCGGTAAGAATAAGATCTCCAGGGGAAACAGGAGTAACAGGTCCACCCTGATATTGCACTCGCCTGTACAGGTCTCCAGCACCCAAGCCTCATACACAATAGGTAATAACCACATAGCAGCACTAACAACTTCTATGATCAGCTTAGACTGAATAAAAAGCGCAAAAAAGAAGACACTTAGGGCTGCCCCTATAAGAATGAATAGATAGTAGGCCAGTATCAGCATCTTTTATAACTGCTGCTCAAAGATCTTGATTGAACACAGAAGCTATTTAGCTTCGGCCAGATCACTTTCAACAAGCTGCCACAAATCTGTCTCGCCACTACCCAGGTCATATCTAACAATGCGATGGTTGTTGGTATCTGCAATCAGAAGTTTATCATCAACCAAGGTCAATCCGCCTGGTTCATTCAATTGAAACTGCCCATTCCCTGCACCGCTCGCCCCAGGTTTCCCATCACCGACTACCGTCTCAATAACACCCTTCTCCAAATTAATCGATTTCACTTTATGATTATAGGTATCCGCAATGAGCAATTCGTTACTGTTATAGGTTGTAATGCCAAGCACATGCTGTAGTTTTGCCTTGGCCAGCGCTCCATCCCGGTCGCCAAAATCAAACAACCCGGTTCCGATCAGGGTCTCAACTCTTTTCTCTTTAAGGTGAATTCGACGCACAGCAGAATCTTCTGAATCGGCCACATAGAGCCAGGCTCCATCCAAGCTTAAACCGCTGGGTTGACTGAATGTAGCCGTTCTGACATCTCCATCATCAATGCCCTCACGTCCCGAACCTGCAAAGGGTCCAATTTTCTGTGTGCTTAGGTTAAATCGCCAAATCTGGTGGCTTCCTGCCATCGCGATGTAGAGCTGATCTTCATACAATGCAAGAGCCCAGGGAGAGGCAAGCCCTACTGAAAGTGGGTCGAACTTGCCTCTACGTTTACGTTCCAGAGAGCCATCACCTGCTACCGTCTTCACATCGCACGACTCGAGATCAATATATCGTATCAAGTGATTCCCTGTATCGGCGACATAGATCCCGTGATCATCGAACACAATCCCTTGTGGCATGTTAAAACGGGCGGTAGCACAGCTACCATCTTGTGTACCAAGTTCCTTGTCACCAATAGTCCTTAGAATGACACCCTGATGATCAGCCACGATGATACGGTTATGCAGCGTATCGCTGATAGCCACATACTGCTTGGAAGCGGCTATTTTTCCCGGTGCGGCCAATAGGGATGATGCAATGCGATCTCGTTCGAGTTTATGAGCGATTGGAGTCGGATCCAAAATCGCATGATGCTCTTCTAAAAGCTCACTGATCGTCTGATCAAAAAGATCATACTTACCTTCCCCTGTTACACGTCCAAGAACATCTCCCGCCGGGTCGATAATCACCCGTGTTGGCCAGGCACGCATGCCATAGGAGCGAGCAAGTGTGGAATTGATATCGTTTACCACCGAATGTTCTATGCCGTACCGCACTACAATATTGCGCAGGGTTTCCAAATTTTTCTCGTTATCGAATTTCGGAGTATGCACACCTATCACTAACAATTGATCGCCATGCTTCTTTTCCAGTTTTTTCAGGTCGGCGAGTACATGGACACAGTTGATACAACCATAAGTCCAGAAATCCAGGACCACCACTTTTCCATACAGGTCGTCAAAAGTTAATGGCTTCTCAACATTCAGCCAGGGTAAGCCAGGTGCGAACTCTAGGGATGACACTGATGACCTGTTCTGACTCTCTGCCCGTTTTGAGTCCAATTGAGGCGACTCTGCAGAGCAGCTAGCCAGAAAAAATATCAGGGAAAACGTAAATAACCCGATTTTTAACAAATCATAGGTATGACGATGAGTATTACAGTGCATTATAGAAAACCGCCTAAATACAGGTATTAACAATACTAGACCATGGATTTTCAGCTTTGTCTCCATCTGAATCACGGATGTTATGAAATTGTGATATTTCTATCCTTCACCCATTGAACACAGGCTAGCAATACTTTCAATTGTAAGTATTCTGAGGAATACAGATCAATTGCAGATGGACCTAAGTCACTATAAACGTTTGTTAATTGTAATTTATTGATCGACTATTGAGGAGAAATCATGCAGTACTAGCTCATCATTAGTTGAGTACTTGATAGAGATTTTTATGATGATTACGTTGCGAACAGATCCGACACAGATTTCCTGCATGTCCTGATTGCACTGAAGGTAGGTGGAATTGAATACCACAACTGTGGCATTTGATCTTTTCTAGCATGACCAACTGCTGCTCAACCTCCTTCCACTTGTGAAGCGTAACAGCTCGTTGATCACAGATATCGGTACATACACCACAACCTGTGCACGCTTCCGGATTCAATTGGTAAATCGCCCTATCATCGGATTCAATCAATTGGATTGCCTGGTGAGGACAAGCTCGTGTGCAGGCATCACAGCCATTGCAAGCACGAATATCGATGATCGGAAGGTTGGGCCATGCCTGGGAATCTGTTGATTTTGGTAGCAGTTGGCCGGGAGGTACGAAAGCGTTCTTACCATCAGAAGGTGGTTCAAGCAGTTCCAGCCCATGTTGCAGACTACTATTAAGAATGCCTCTTAAAAAACCTCGGCGACTGAGTTGTGGTCCAGCGGCATATTCGCTAATTGATAGCGTCATCTTTTGCCATTCGAGTAATGATCGACGACTGAATCTTATCCTTCTGTTTCCTCGCTTCTTCAGGATGCGATTCAACAGGTTGAGCCTGTCAAATAAATGGGATCCCTGACCGCGTTCGCAAGCGCTACAATTCCCTGCAGTAACAACCCAATTCATAATGCCTTGTTGATACAAGCCCATAATTTCCTGTAGTCCAACAGCATGCAGGCAAGGTATTATCCCATCTTTTATCGAACTATGAGCATATTCACAGGCACATAGCGCTAAACTCGATCCCTGCCAATGGCCAATCATCATCTGATGCTGAATAGTGATCGCACCTTCCGAACACACGGGCGCGCACAAACCACAGCCATCACAGGCTGCCGTATCGAGATGAAGTGCTTCATCATCAAGCACCCACGCTCCTTTCGGACAAACCTCAACACATGACTGGCAGTTTGCCACTTCGATAATCGAGTGAACACATCGATCGCTGATAATGCTTGGCAGTTTCTCCTCCTGCCGAGCATGCTCAATCAATTCGTGTAATTTAGGCATCTTTTATCTTGGACGCCAGCCCAGCCTCATATCATCTGAATTATACCAGTCATTGAGTGAACAACGCGTAACAGTTGATCTGTAGCAAATACATAGTACATAGTTGTGTATATCAATATTGTAATTGTCTAAATTGTGTATATATCACTTTACGGAGCAAGCAGTTACGCGCAGTACAGACAAATATGCGCATAAATCAAATCATCAGGTCATCTATTTTTTCAGTGTACGTATATAGGCTACAAGCGCCTCGATTTCGCCATCCGGAATATCCGCACGTCCTGGCATGGTTGCAGCACCACCATACTTCGCAGAACCATTCTTGATGATATTCACTAGATCTGCATCTGTCCCCGATTGGCCATCAGCATCTGTATCATACTTAAAGACACCCTCAGTAAAACTACGTGGCTTGGGATCCATAGCCATCGCAGCGGGACCATCACCCATACCTACCGGACCATGACAGCTACCACATGCGCCTTTGCCGTCATAAATCGCTTTTCCTGCAGCCGCATCCGCCACTGCATTAGGTGAAAGGGAAATAAGTAGCAATCCTCCGCACAGGGCAGCTAATTTATCCGTTTTTCTATACATATCGCTAAACTCCTCTGTCAATATTATAATCGCTTTAGATAATACTATGTGGCACGTGGGATCTCCAGCCAAAGCACATAGCGTAAAAATTCTGCTCTACCCATCTATAGTAATCGGAGAGAGTGATCCATCTGTCCTGAAAAACAGATGGTATCGGCTAAGCTATCACTACAACACATACACAGCAGCTGGCCCCATTCCCGGCATGAAACTGACGGGGACTTCTTCCAATTGCTTCCTTGGCTTCATTCTCTCTTCTATCTCTTCCTCACTGGGTTTCGGTTGGTCAAGAATGGTCACCATAAGATCTCTCAACTCCTCACAATAAGCACCTGTCAAAAGTGCAATGCCGGCAAAGTAAGGTGTTTCACATCGACTGGAAACACGTTGTGCAAATAATCCAAGCCAACGCAAAAGATGTTCATCCATAAACCGGGCAGCCTCTTCAAGATCAGACTCACTCTCAGCAACAGCAAACAGATGAGAGAGAAACTGTAGTTGTAAAACCAGGTGGTCATCGGGTCTTACACGCCAGTTTTCTGCCATCAGCCCATATTGTTCATACCAAGCTCTCACTTGAAACATACTGTCTTGACACGCCAGGCTCTCTTCATCGATCCAAACAGACTCTTCAGGCGAGGACTGAATGCTGTAGTTCAGATAAATATCGGCATAGTCTGCGGCGAGTTCGTCAATGACCGTCTCATCGATGCTTGCAGGTAGTGCCGCAAGTGAACGCTTCATCAGGTCTAAGGCCTGTAAGCCAGCACTCCCAAGTAACTTCAAGCCCAGTCCGTTAGGAAAATCACCCTCACGTAAGGCTTGTAACAGGATTCCATCAGGCTCCTTATCATGAAGGAGTACCAACATCTCCATATCATCTGCTACTGCCTGGTAAAATGCATTAAGTACTTTTTTGATGGGTGCCCTCCTTTCCTGTTTTATTGTCTGCTTTCCCATTATTTGACCTTCCCTTTACTGTGCGCCACAAACCCTATCGATGGCTTGGTCAATTCAATATCAGACATATTCTTTACTTGCCGCGATATCTGATCATTCGGACCGACCGCTACGGTTTCCAATTCTCCATCCCAGATCTTGTCAATTGGACCAATGTCCAATACTCGCATCATGCAGGCCATGACACAGTATGGTTTGCGACCTGCTTCGATCTCATCGACACACATATTGCATTTTTTGACAATACTGTCACTGGGATCGAATTGGGGCGCACCAAAAGGACAAGCTGCTTCACAGCGTCGACAACCGATGCAGAGTGTTGAGTCGATATCGACGATACCATCCTGCCTGCGCTTAAAAATGGCGCCAGTTGGACAGGTCGGCAGGCAAGCTGGTGACTCACAATGGTTACAGGACATATTGACTTTATAGGCAAACACATCCGGGTATCTTCCCCCTTCAATGTATTGCACTCGTCTGAAGCGGGGTCCTGCTGCCAGGCCGTTTTTATCCTTACAGGCGATCTCACAGGCACGACAACCTATGCAGTCCACATTATTGTGTACAAATCCCAGCTGTAGATCTGGTTTGACCGGTGTATAAGTCTCACGCTTGCGACGCTTGACCGCTTCCTTGATCTTGGCTTTGTCTTTTGATTCTGACATGCGTATCTCCTCCAAGATTAAAGATCACGCCGAAACACATGGGCGCGTGATGTCGCCAGCTTGTCCCAGCCCGGCCGATGTTCCAGATCCGTCTTCTTGATATTGCAAAGTACCGTATTGTATGCAAATGCCCCTGCCGGACTTGGTTCGTCCAATGTCAGCATGTCCGGGTTACCTGCGCGGTCCACACCATTCTCATCCAGTTCGATCCAGACGCCTTCATGCAACACGGCCACGCCGGGCATACAGCGTTCAGTCACATAGGCTGGTACAACACACTTGCCACGATCATTCCAGACTTCCACCGTATCACCGGTCTTGATACCCAGTTTCTTGGCATCGGAGGCGTTCATTGTTACCTCCTGCTCGTAGGTCTCGCGCAGCCAGCTACAGTTATTGAAGATCGAATGAGTTCGCCAACGCGGATGGGGAGAAATCAGATGAAACGGATGTTTCTTGGTTTTAGGACTGTTCAATGATTCCCAAGGCTCGATCCACTTGGGTATGTAGGGAATCTCATAGCCATACATGGTCTTCTTCCAGTCCGTGATCTGCGCCAACTGAGTGGCTAAAATCTCGATCTTGCCTGACGGAGTCAGAAAGCGTGCTCCATTCTCTATCTGATCCCGGAAAGCCACATGGGGCTGGTCGAAAGTGAATTTATAGACACCCCGTTGCTTGAACTCATCCCAGGACATATCGACATGCTGATGGGGAATTACCTTAGTCTCCCACCACTCTCGCAAATAGGCTTCGTCTACATTGTCATTGACATGAAAGTAGTCCCTGTTGGCTTTCGGATTGTAGGCCTGTCCGAATACATCACCACCGATACGATAAGCCAATTCTGTGAAGACCTGCAGATCAGTCTTTGACTCACCCATCGGTTCAATCACTTTGGGACGATGGATATAGTAGTGACCCTTATACCAGGGCAGCGCCGTATCATGCCGCTCAAAATGGGTGGCAATCGGTAACAGGATATCGGCATACAGACCTGAAGGTGTGATGGTCGAATCCATGCACACTACCAGCTCCAACTTATTAATCGCCGCAATCTCTTTATTGATATTGGTAAGTTGATTGAACCAATCGGAGCCCTGCCAGAAGATACCCTTGATATTGGGTATCTGGCCATCCGTCTCATCCTCACGTTGCCAGAGCCCAATCTCTTCGCGTTTGACATTAGGGTAATTGAGCACACAGTGCGCCCAACGGTCGGACTTGATTGCCTGGAACCAGATATTGGAGTACTGATCATAGGGATAGGCGACTGCTTCTGCATGCCACGCCTTACCGACACCTTCCGCGCAACCACCCAGAATACCGATATTACCGGTCATCGCCTGGAGTGCTGCTGCCATACGGTTGTACTGTTCACCATAGGCATTACGCCCTGGTGCCCAGGACGCCTTGAGTGCAGCAGGCTTGGTCTTGGCATACATATCAGCAAGTTTAATGATGTCCTTGGCTGCCACACCGCAGATTTTCGCTGCCCATTCCGGGGTCTTTGGCTCACCGTCGTACTTGCCCAGGATATAATCCTTGAAGTTCTCCTTGCCTTGCGCCCATTGCGGCATCGTGCCAGCATCCATACCCTGGCAAAAACGATCTATGAACGATTGATCATGAAGGTTATTGGTAAAGATATGGTGAGCCATACCGGCCATCATTGCGGCATCGGTGTTAGGACGAATAGGAATCCACCAGGCATCATAGGCTGATGCGGAATCGGTATATTGCGGATCGATAAGAACGAATTTGCAACCACGTTGTTTTGCCATCCGCATATACATGAAGGTGTTGCCACCATGGAATGTATACGCTGGATTCCAACCCCACATAATAATCAGTTTTGAGTGTGCAAATGCATCATCTTCATTACCATCTTCAATGGTACCGAAGGTCATCCTTGAACTGAAAGTAGTACCTTGATAGGAGGGCACAGACCAGGAACTGGTGCGACAACCGAACATACCCAGAAAACGACCTAACAAACCCTCAATCTGATCCGACTTGTGTAAGACACCATAAGAGGCCCCAGCATAGCTTTGATCCACCAAGGCGGTAGGTCCGTAAGTATCCTTGAGATAGACCATTTTCTTAGCCACAAAGTCCAAGGCTTCATCCCAGGAGATGCGTTTGAATTTGCCCTCTCCTCGTTCACCCACCCGCATCATGGGGTAGAGCAATCGTTCAGCGGAGTAGAGCCGTTGACGATAGGAACGACCACGCAGGCAGGCTCTTAATTGCGGCTCCTCGTTCGTATCTTTACCAAAATGACCTCCCCGCTGATAACGACCATCATCAGTAGACAAGCGCACAATCACATCCTTCCACTTGTGTGCCACCAGCATGTGGCGTGAGCCACAATTGTGAGCGCAGCTGGTAACCACTGTTTGTAATTCATCATCCTTGGGATAAGGCTCATAGGCGAATGCCTTTGCCTCTTTTGCGGCTTTCAATTCAATCAAGCCACCGGCAGCCACTACAGCACTTCCCACTGCGGTTGTTTTCAAAAATGATCGCCGTGACAGATTCAAGCGCTCATACAGGTTGTCTTTCATTTTCTTGATGCTCATCCGTACCTCTCCGTCAACAAGTCGCTATTTAGCCGCCTGCTTGGTTTTTATGCGGAACCTTGGATTTGACTCTGTCGGTCGATTCTTGGCCCACTCTGGAATCTCACTCGCTATACCTTTCCATGCATGACGTGGATAAGGAAAGGGAATGCGATACCATTGACGCCCACCATGGCAGCCATAGCAGACATCCGAATCCTTCTTCGCAGCCTCTTCGATAGCATCCGCCTTTAGAAAATTAACCTGGTGTCTAACATTGCGGATATTGGCATGGCAAAGCAGGCAGTTGCCCTGAAACATGCTTCTGGATTCATGCCAAGGTTTAGGTAATCCCATTATCTTGTATGGATTTGCTCCATGACACATGAGACAGATCTCTGCGGGGTTTACAGACTTACGCAAAGTGAAATCTTTGTTTGAATGGTCTGGCGGTAACATCGCCTCATCACGCAGATCATTTCCCTGATGACAAGTGTTGCACTTCAAGTCCATCAATTGTTTTGCCAGTGGTGTAACCAGATGACGTCTATGCAAGGTATCCTGCGCACCTTCATAGGTAGTCAAGGTTTGATACCAGGCTAACACGTCAGCAGATTTAACCCCTGCTGGTGACTGCTCCAACACTCTTCTATCCAAGACCTCTTGATGACAGCTAAGACACTGCTCATCAGTCGCATCATCGATTGCCGGCTTAAAATGGATTGGGTGCCATCTTGATCGTTCATAGTCACCGGGCTTGTTTTCATCAGCCAATAAGTTACTGCCTGATGTCAATATTATTGTTAGCAGGGATAAAAATATGATTCGTAATTCCAGCTTCATTGCATCCCCCTCGTCTGATGCGATCCAAAGAACCTAGTCTCTGTGGGAGTTGATTCAGAAAAGGGTGCTTCCTTGCACCCTGCAACATCCATGTGGAATTAATCCTTGATACAGACTGAGAGCTTAACGCCAGCCACTCATGCCAGACATACCGCCCATACCGCCCATACCGGACATGCCACTCATGCCGCCCATACCGGACATGCCACTCATGCCGCCCATACCGGACATACCACTCATGCCGGACATACCAGACATGCCGGACATACCACTAGCTGGGTAGAAGAAGATCTGACCCTGTGGTGTGATCTGAAAGTAGCCGGACATACCACTCATGCCGGACATACCACTCATGCCGCCCATACCGGACATGCCACTCATGCCGCCCATACCACTCATGCCGCCCATACCGGACATACCACTCATGCCGGACATTCCTCCCATGCCACTCATGCCAGACATACCACTAGGCTGCCAAACCCACTGACCGCCCATGCCACCCATTCCTGACATGCCACTCATGCCACCCATTCCTGACATGCCACTCATACCGCCCATGCCACTCATACCGCCCATACCGGACATGCCACTCATGCCGCCCATACCGGACATGCCACTCATACCGCCCATACCGGACATGCCACTCATGCCGCCCATACCGGACATACCACTAGCTGGATAGAAGAAGATCTGGCCCTGTGGAGTGATCTTGAAATAACCAGACATACCGCTCATGCCCGACATACCACTCATACCGCCCATGCCGGACATACCGCCCATACCACTCATGCCGGACATACCGCCCATACCACTCATGCCGGACATACCGCCCATGCCACTCATGCCGGACATACCACCCATGCCACCCATGCCGGACATACCACCCATGCCGGACATGCCATACATACCTGCTGAAGCCAAAGGTGCAACCGCGAGAGCAGTTGCAAAACCCAAGGCTTTTATTACCCCTTTCAAACTAGGCATTCGAATTTTTTTCATGGTGCTTACCTCCAATGTGGATTTAGTTATTCGGTCTCGAGTCGAGACCCCCTTTCGTCTCTCCTGTCTGTGATTAGAAGAGTGCAAAAGTCGTTACATGCAGCGCGATGATCAGGGATACCATCCTCGTAGATCGTAAGGACCTGTCATACCGGGATGATTAAAAGGTGTGTACCAATTACCCTGGTTATCGAGAAAATAGAGGCTGCGTGGATAAGGTTGTTGAATACCTGTCAGCGCATGTTGATACCAAGCCTTATCGTTATTCACCCATTCGATGATCGGGGCACCGCTTGGTCTTAAGGAGGGTTGAATGCCAGCAATGGGATAAGGATAACCTGCTATCACTGAGGTTGCCATCAGCCATAACGCGCCACCGCAGACAAGTAGAGAAGTCCGCATTCCAGTACCCTCCAAAAAATTATTCTTAAAAATGCCAGAACACATAGGCATATCTTGGGAAGCAACTGCTGTGCCAACGCCGATAATTATGTATTTACTAATTGTTTTTTAAAGGTATTTTTTATTTTTCAGTGCACTTCCACATACATTCCGGAATAAGAAACCTGCCTATCTGTCAGGTATTTTCGGTACGTGACCTGACTCACATAATTTTTAAAGCGTAAATATCAAATGAGGAAAAATATTTTATTAGGAATTTCGTTCAGTTAGATATGATAGATATGAGGGTTAATGGAAAGTATGGTAGTTATCCATGCCCCGAACAGAGTCTGACAATCTGTCATAGGACACAATTTTTATCAAAAAAACGAAGGTCCATACAGAAGACCTCCGTGTCAATAGAGGAACCGAATCCTCACTGGCTTGTTGGCTGGCCAACGTGCTCTTCAATAACCAGCGATTGTCACCATTCCATTTCTTATTCCAACAACATCACTTTTCCATCTGATGCACGAACTGCCAATTGATGTACAAGCCTGTAGGGTGCTACCTCTTCAACCAGGCTAACGAGATAGATGCGTAAGACCTTACGTACTCGTCCCACTTGTAAACCCTGAAACCCTGAAAGCTGTAAATAGTCTCTTGCCAATTTAGTTATCTCTGACCATTCATCGATGGGCAGTGATACATTATCAAGTTGCAACTGATAGCCTTCACATCGTCCCAAAACGGCTTGATCGTTACTTGGAGCCCCAATAACGGGTGATATTTCCACGGGATGAAAACGCACTGAACCATCATCATCCCGTTCAATTCGCCAGTAATCAAAACCAGGCAGATCCGGGATCACATCAGCTTGAGCATTGTCAGGATCAGACTCCCTTTCAGTTTCAGGCAGTTTGTTGCCAGCTTGTGGTCTCAAAATAAGACTACCATCCTCGGACCATTCCGCCTGCCAGCCACTCTCTTCCAAGGCACTGCCCAGTTGATTTCTCTGTTCGTCAGGTGAGGATTCAGTCTGATTGCCAGCTTCAGCTTGAGAAGTTGGCAGGTGATAGATAACGCTTCCATCTGCAGCCTGGTACTTTTGCCATCCTTGCGCTTGTAACGAATTACGCAAGCTATCAGAGAGCTGCGTGTTTTCATCAGCTAAAGTTACCCCTGTAAAAAAATATAAACATAGTCCAAAAGCATATAGGACTGAGTTATATCCGATCTTTTTTTCTCTATTCACGTTTAGAGTCTCCTCCACATAATAATGCATGGTTAACAATCCAAGACCAACTTGCAAAACTTAAGCCAAGCCTTATTTCTAGAGGAATAAATTGAGATACGGGAACAAACAACCGGTAAAAACATGACAAATTGTCAACCGATGTTGTTTAGAACTTAGTTAAGAACACGCATTAATAGATCAGCGAACGAATAAGCGCTGATATTGTGTTGGAAGCGTACTTTTTAAAAGGTAACGGTTGTAAATATAATCTCACTGCTGTCCCATAAATATTCATGAGAATAGCAGCCTGGATTGAAGTGGTGAAATATCGGGATCTGGTGGATCCCCGAATAACAGTT
>JAHXHU010000266.1 GCA_025656375.1 Candidatus Thiodiazotropha sp. (ex Ustalcina ferruginea)
TTGCACCTTTCTCATGCTCAACGTGTACTGTCACTACTCCATCTGACAGCGATAGTTCTACTTCGGTAACTTGCCACGGGCTCTTGATACCCAATATCTGGGCGTATAGGTCTTTGTCTCTCATAGGGGATTACGTTAATCTACCCACCTGATTTGGGGAAGAGCCAATAAAATAAACTCAAAAGCAGAAACAATGGCACTGACTCCCTTCGGGTGACAAATCGGCATAACAGCAGATTTGTAAGCCTTTAGGTGCCCGCAGGGAGGTCCACAATAAAGAGTAAAGAGGTCTTGTACTTTTAGTAAATAGAAACCAAAGTATTAGAGGGACAGACCCGCTATCTACCGTACATTTTAAGACGATGAAGTAAGCGTTCAGATGTGTTGGACTTAATCTGATCCCATTCGAAACGCCAATTCCAATTACCCTCTATCGTGCCGGGTGTATTCATACGGTGATCACCATCCAGACCCAACACATCCTGAAATGGAAGAACCGCCAGATTCGCCCGTGATGCCAGGGCAGCCCTGATCAAGGGCCATGGCATGATCTCCCTTGACTTACCCAGATAGTCATCGACAAATTCCCGGGTTGAATCATCAAGCCCTTTGTACCAACCGAGGGTTGTATCATTGTCGTGAGTGCCGGTATAGACAACGGAATCCCGGGTATGATGAAAGGGCAGATAGGGGTTATCAGCACCGCCTGAAAAGGCGAACTGGAGTATCTTCATGCCAGGTAAGTGATAGGCTTTACGTAACGCTTCTACCTCCGGGGTGATCACCCCGAGATCCTCCGCCACCAATTCTAACTCAGGTAATGCCCGATAGAGCCATTTAAAGAGTTTCTCACCGGGTACCTCGACCCACTGTCCGTTTTCTGCAGTCTGCTCCTCAGCCGGTATCTCCCAATAGGCTTCAAAACCACGAAAATGATCGATGCGTAGAAAATCGAAGAGGGTTGACTGTACTCTGAGGCGATTGATCCAGAATAAAAAGTCTTCCGCCTCCAATCTGTCCCAACAATAGAGAGGATTACCCCAACGCTGACCCGTCTCTGAAAAATAGTCCGGGGGAACACCTGCCACAACCCGTGGGTGGCCATCTTCAAGCAGATCGAAAATTTCACGATGTGCCCACACTTCAGCACTGTCATGGGCAACAAAGATGGGGACATCACCAAACAACAACACACCCCGTTCATTGGCATAACGCTTAAGGTTCATCCACTCGGTGTAGAACAGATACTGTTCAAATCGAATCACATCAATTGACTCAGTGAGACGGGCTCTGGCCATTGCAATAGCCTGTGGCTCCCTATCTCTTAAGGTCTTAGGCCAATCCCACCAACACCCCCCCTCTTCCTGGCGTAATGCCTGAAACAGGGCATAATCCTCAAGCCAGTTTTTTTGCTCAGCCGTGAAACGCTGTAAATCGCCCCGTTCCTCGTTGTTGGCCCGTTCTTTGAACCCTTCCCATGCCAATTTTATTGCGTAACTCCGAACCGATTCAGACAGCACACCATCGCTCTCCGGCATCTCATACAGCCAGCCATGCTGCAGTGGCATCTCAAGGCTGATCAAGCGGGGATTTCCTGCATACACTGAACTGCTCTGATAGGGTGAATAGTCATGCATGGTTGGGCCGATGGGAAGTATTTGCCAGACACTCATTCCACAGGAGACCAAAAAGTCGACAAAGCGGAAGGCATTGCTGCCCAAATCACCTACATCTGCAGGCCCGGGAAGTGAGGTGATGTGCAACAGGATACCGGCTCTACGACGGGTCAATAGCTTGTGTGTTGACTGAAACTGCGGATCAGTAGCCTCATTCATCCGTCTATCACCTGCCGAGTCGAATCAGTCATTTTTTTTCATTACCCCGCCCTGGGATGGATTTCCACTTCCTACAGCAAAAACCGTCGAGAGGTAGTCAGGTTTAGGTTCATCGAGAAGCGTGAACAGATGAGAGAGTTGGCTGCGAAAAAGTTGCTCGAAATCACTCACCGTATCACCAGGATTATAATCACCAAACCACCAGAACCAATCAGACCCCTCACAAATCGCCAGTTGCTTCTCCAGCTCCCGAATTTGTTCTGAAGTAAATTCCTTACTCGCCAACACCTTGTCGTAGACCTTCTTGGCCTCACCCAGCATATCCCAGGCACGATTCTTATCTTTATCTCCCACCCAGGTGGTGAAAGTGCCATAAACCCAGCTGCCCGCAACCAGTTTGGAAAGCCGGGGCGGTGCCTGTTGCTGGTTTTCCAATACCTCGGAAAAGGTGGTCAAGCGTAGCCGGGGATGTTGGGAAAGTCTCTCGTACATGGCACTCAGAAAATAGCTGCCATTGTAGGGGTAGTACTCCCAAGCATTCTCTCCATCCATGATGATCGAGACCACCGCATCCGGATTATCCTGGCAGGCATCCGCTATGTTGACCAGATGATTGATTAAATCGCCCACGGCGTCATCCGAATGCCACTCCCCATAGGTGAAGCCGATCAAATCCGAGAGTCCGTCATCACGAAAGAACATGTTCAAATGCCCTTCCTGAACACAGTAGGCTGAATGAACCCAGTTATCGGGTAATTGTGAGTCGCCGCCTCCCGCCATCAGGCTATTACTCAACACCTGCTGACCTGTTGCAGCCCAAACAAAGCCCTCTTCCTCCAACATCTTCAGGGTTGCTTCACTCACCCCACCTTCTGAGGGCCAACAACCTTTCGGGCAAAAACCAAAGTGCTTTTCAAATACCTCCATACCTTTTCGCATATGCCACCGAGCACGAGATTCACCACCCGGATACTGTTCCAGGTCAGGCATCGATATTGACGGCAAGGCCTCCTTGGCGGCATCCATGTCGCTCAACAATGGTATGATCGGATGGGCGTAGGGCGTCACCGAGAGTTCCACCTGTCCATTGTCAGCGAGTGTTCCGTAGCGTTGGGTAAGCGTACCCAGAACCTCCCAGATCATCTCCATCATGCGACGGCGATCATCTCGGTCAAAACCATGACCTTTGGCCTGTAGTGAACGCACGCGCATATCATTCATACGCAAGCACTCCCCCACCCATGCCAGGTGGTACCAGACCAATAAATCAACCAGATATTGATCATTGAAGTAGGGAATCATCGCCTCGTTTTCCAAGGCATGCTTGGCCAACACCGCTAATTCACTGAAATGTTTGAATCGACCGATCAGACGATGTTCATTTGCTCTTAGACAGGCAGAGATGAGCGCTTTTCTAGATTCAATATCCACGGGTAGCCCAGGTCCGGCAAGGGCCGCCAACAACGGATCTCGAATCAAGGTGCCCCTATCTAGCCAAGCCTCGACCTGATTAGCGTAGTCATCGATCTGCTCTAGCAAAACTGGAGCAAAGTTGACCACTGCTTTGGCTTCCGGCGCATGCTCAAGATGCGCTGCCATGTCTGCATAATCCTTGATGCCATGCAGATAGACCCAAGGCAGCAGGTAGTCACTATCTTCAGGGCCTTTATAGTAAGGCTGATGCATATGCCAGCATAAAACCACCTGTAGGCGGCTGTCTTGAACGCCCTTATCTGACATGATGAATAACCTGACCCAGCATTTCCGGCGTTACCAACACAATACCTTTTTCACTCACATAAAAGCGCTCTGCATCCGCAACAGGGTCTTCACCGATGTTGGTGCCCTCGGGTATATCACAGCCACGATCTATCACTGCTTTGCTAATCTTGCAATTACGCCCAATATTGACATCGGGTAAAACCACCGTCTCATTCACTTCACTGTAGGAGTTGACCCTTACATTGGAGAACAGCAGCGAGTTCATCACCTTTGCCCCGGAGATAACGCATCCACCCGACACCATGGAATCCACTGCCATGCCCCTGCGCTCCTCATCATCAAAGACGAATTTTGCCGGTGGCAGCTGCTCCTGATAGGTCCAGATCGGCCAGCTCCGATCATAGAGGTTAAGAGGTGGCGTGACGCCGATCAGTTCCAGATTTGAGGTCCAGAAGGCATCGATGGTACCCACATCCCGCCAGTAGGCCTGTTTACCACTGGTGCTATCTTTGAATCGATACGCCAGTACACGATACTTCTCGATGACCTTGGGAATAATATCTTTGCCAAAATCGTGGGACGAATCGGGGGTATCCGCATCCTTAATCAACTGCTCGAATAGGAATTTACGATTGAATACGTAGATCCCCATGGAGGCCAATGCCTCATTATCCTTTCCCGGTATTGGCTTTGGATTAGCCGGTTTTTCATGGAAATCCACCACCCAGTCGTCTGCATCGACGGTCATCACGCCAAACTCCCTGGCACTTTCCAGATCGACCGTGAGACACCCGACTGTCATATCAGCACCGGACTCTACGTGTTCGGCAATCATCGTCCCATAGTCCATCTTATAGATATGATCTCCTGCAAGAATCAATACATAATCAGGATTATGGCTGCGGAGAATGTCCAGATTCTGATAGACGGCATCTGCCGTACCTTCATACCAACTGCTCTCTATCCGTTGCTGTGCCGGCAGTAATTCGACGAATTCGCCGAATTCACCTCGCAGAAACCCCCACCCACGTTGTATGTGCAATAGCAGTGAGTGAGCCTTGTACTGGGTTAGCACCCCAACCCGGCGAATACCCGAATTGATACAATTGGAAAGGGGAAAATCTACGATTCTGAACTTTCCGCCAAAAGGGACTGCCGGTTTAGATCGCCATTTGGTCAGGTGTTTGAGTCGGGAACCACGCCCCCCTGCCAAAATCAAGGCCAGGGTATTACGAGTCAGCCGGCTGACAAAACGTGGACTCTGGTCAGTCATCGAACACTCCTCCATGGCCGGGGCTGGCCAAAGTTTACTGCTGTTTCTACTAGGGAGTAGATGGGTTAATCATTGTATCCTGTCCTGCCATAAGTGAACCTATTTGTGAGACAGGAGAGCAGCTATGTTAACATCATGTTCCCTTCAAGGCGTACCAGAAGAAGTAGGTTTTCCTAGATATGACTAACACAATCCCAGAGGCATTACAGCGGATCATTGATGCCCGCCACCATGACCCCTTCGAGGTCCTTGGCCGACATATCAGTGGAGATAACTGTCGAATACGGGTATTTATGCCATTGGCAGAAAAAGTCAACCTGGCGAACAACCAAACACCCTTGAAACGAGTAAAAGGTACAGATTTTTTTGAGTTGGAACGACCTACCGATGAGGTCGGCGAACACTACCTACTTGAATGGCAGGATAAATCAGGCCAGATCAACAAAACCCACGATCCCTACTGCTTTACCCCCCAATTGCCGGAATTCGACATCCATCTCTTCAATGAAGGAAAACACCGTCATGCTTACCGCTTCTTTGGTTCTCACCTGCATGAAGCAGAGGGTATAAAAGGGGTTCTGTTTGCCGTCTGGGCACCAAATGCAGCCAGGGTATCGGTGGTTGGAAACTTCAATCAATGGGATGGAAGAGCCCACCCGATGCGCTCAAGAGGTGGCTCAGGGGTATGGGAGCTGTTCATTCCCGAACTGGAGATCGCCAACTTCTATAAATTCGAAATACGTACCCAAGCGGGTAACGTGTCTTTGAGAACAGATCCCTACGGAAATCTGTTTCAGTGCCGACCGGAAACAGCAGCCATCGTGGTATCAAACAGCGATTATGCTTGGAGTGATGACGCTTGGATAAATAGCCGAGTGAACGCTAACTGGCAACAGGAGCCGATGTCGGTCTATGAGGTCCATCTCGGTTCCTGGCGCAGGAATGAGAAGGGAGAATTCCTCAACTATCGAGATCTCGCCCATCAACTGTGCGATCATGTCAAGACGATCGGGTTTACCCATATTGAGCTTCTACCGATCACCGAACACCCTTTGGATGGCTCATGGGGCTATCAGACTACCGGCTATTTCGCACCCACCAGTCGGTTCGGCACACCCGACGATTTCCGCTATTTTATTGATCATTTCCACCAAAATGGCATCGGTGTTCTGCTTGATTGGGTACCCGCTCACTTTCCACGGGACCGTCATGCACTGGCCCAATTCGATGGTTCTGCCCTGTATGAGCATGAAGATCCACGCAAGGGAGAACACCGCGACTGGGGTACATTAATCTTTAACTTCGGCCGCAATGAGGTCCGTAATTTTCTGATCTCCAGCGCCATCTACTGGCTTGAGGAGTTCCACATCGATGGCTTACGTGTCGATGCTGTAGCCTCCATGCTCTATCTCGACTACTCCCGTGAAGCGGGCGACTGGGTTCCCAATCAGTATGGCGGACGGGAGAACCTGGAAGCGGTCGACTTTTTACGTGAACTCAACAGCGTCACCCATGACATCCATCCCGGCACCCTGATGGTTGCAGAAGAGTCTACCGCCTGGCCTCAGGTCTCACGCCCCACCTGGCTGGGAGGCCTGGGCTTCAGTATGAAATGGAATATGGGTTGGATGCACGATACCCTCTCCTATACATCGCAGGATCCTATCTACCGTCACTATCATCACGACCTACTCACGTTTGGCTTGTTATATGCCTTCACCGAGAATTTTGTACTGCCTTTCTCCCATGATGAGGTAGTCCACGGCAAAGGCTCGATAATCGATAAGATGCCTGGCGATGACTGGCAGAAATTCGCCAATCTGCGTCTCCTCTATACCTACATGTTCACCTACCCGGGAAAGAAGCTACTCTTCATGGGCGCAGAGTTCGCCCAAGGACGGGAGTGGAACGAGGGCGAGGCACTGGATTGGTTTCTGCAGGACCATCCCTATCACCAAGGTATCACGATATTACTGACTGATCTCAACCGGCTCTATAAAGCGTTACCGGCACTGCATCAAGTCGAGTTCGAGTACCCTGGATTCGACTGGATCGATTGCCATGACAGTTCACAGTCGATTCTCAGCTATCTCCGCAAGGACAGGGATGGTAATGAGTTGCTGACTATACTTAACTTCACCCCAGTACCCAGAGAGGATTACAGGATAGGCGTGAACTACCCAGGGGTTTACCGAGAGATCATGAACTCGGATTCAGAATTTTATGGTGGTAGTAATATAGGAAATGGGAATGCCCTGGTGTCAGACGAAACACCCTGGAGGGGGCGTGATCAGTCAATCATTCTGACCATACCACCACTCGGAGCCATATTGCTCCAGAGAGAACATGGATGATATAGAAGTATATGCTTTATCTTCTATAATTGGGTGACGATTAAGATTACCGTTCATTGCAGCATCATCCGGTTGAGGGATTCAACCGAATGATGCAAAAAAACCAACAATGCAGGAATAGGGCCACTGATAAATAAATTATCCGGTTTCACACGCCTCTTCAGGCAATCTTCAGACAATTTCTTATTTCCACAGCTCTTATTTCCCTCGATGACGGTGAAAATAGGTAATCAAACCGCGTGTGGAGCTATCATGGGCTGATGATTTGTCCTCATCCATCAGTTCCGGCAGGATCACGCCGGCCAGCTGCTTACCCAATTCCACGCCCCATTGATCAAAGGAGTTGACCCGCCAGATCACCCCCTGAATGAAGATTTTATGCTCATATAAAGCAATCAGCGAACCCAGGCATGATGGGGTTATCCTGTCCACGAGAAGGGTATTGGAGGGGCGGTTACCCTGAAATATCTTATGGGGTAACAGGTCCACGATTTTTTCCGGATCAAGACCTTCCCGTTCCATCTCTTCGCGCGCTTCAGTACGGGTCTTACCCCGCATCAATGCCTCACTCTGAGCCAGACAGTTGGCAAACAATTTGTGGTGGTGGTCTCTCGATTCATTGTGGCTGTTGACCGGGATTATAAAATCGCAGGGAATGAGTTGCGTTCCCTGATGAATCAACTGGTAATAAGCATGCTGTCCATCCGTACCTGCCGTACCCCAAATCACCGGCCCTGTAGGATAGCTGACAGGACGACCAAAACGGGTTACTCGCTTACCGTTGCTCTCCATATCCGCCTGCTGAAGATAGTCTGGCAAATAGCGAAGATACTGATCATAAGGCAGGATGGCATGGGTACGTGCCTGCGCGAAATCAGCGTACCAGATACCCAGCAGTGCCATGATGACGGGCATGTTTTCTGAAAGATCCGCATGCAGAAAATGCTCATCCATCTCATGTGCACCCTGCAACAGCTCATAGAACCTCGACATTCCAATGGCCAAAGCAATGGGTAATCCTATCGCTGACCAGAGAGAGTAACGTCCACCTACCCAGTCCCAGAATTCGAACATATTGGCCGTATCTATACCGAACTGAGACACCTGCTCAGTATGGGTGGAGACAGCCACGAAATGCCGCGCAACCGCTGCTTTATCCTGCAGTTTGTCCAGTAGCCACGTCCGGGCGGTCAGTGCGTTAGTCAATGTTTCCTGGGTGGTAAATGTCTTGGAAGCAACAATAAAAAGTGTGGTTTCCGGGTCTAATGAATTAACCGTCTCTACAATATGGGTTGCATCCACATTCGAGACAAAATGCACCCGCAATTCCGGTTTCTGGTAGTGCTTAAGCGCTTCGCAGACCATAAAGGGGCCCAAGTTCGAACCACCAATACCAATATTCACTACATCAGTAATCGTCTTACCGGTATACCCTTTCCATTCTCCAGAGCGCACAGAGTTGGTGAATGCCTCGATCTTCTGCAAAACCTCATTCACACCAGGCATCACATCCTCCCCATCGAACCAGATAGGGTGGTTACTGCGATTTCTCAAAGCGACATGCAATACAGCCCTGTTCTCAGTGATGTTTAAACGTTCACCGGTAAACATGCGCCGCCGCCAACCATCAACATCAGCCGCTTGAGCCAAGGCAAGCAGAAGATTCATTGATCTTGTGGTGACACGGTTCTTAGAGTAGTCGAGCAGAATACCGCATTGCCTAATGCTCATCTGTTCCGATCGCTCCGGCCCCTCGTGAAACAGATCACGCATCAGAAGGGGTTCAACCTCAGCCCAGTGTTTCGCTAGGGCCATCCATTCATCTGTCTGATTTATCTCTGTCATGATCGAAAGGTCTGTAGATTTGAAGACTGTTTCTTTGTTACTAAATGCGTACTCAGATGAGAAGATACCCTATTCCGTGTATGAATGGGAAACCCATGCAACCCGTGTCCCTAATCAGCAACAGGTCATTTTAAAAACCATTGATTAGCCGACATGGCCCATGGAGGGTATCAGGTGATAAAATGCTTACATAGATCGAACATTTAACCTGAATCTGTGGATTCGGGCATATAAAAAAATAAGGATAACAAAAGTTCATGAAGATCCTGTTTGCCAGCAGCGAAGCCACACCCTTGATTAAAACAGGAGGACTCGCCGATGTTGCCGGTAGTCTGCCGATCGCTCTGAACCATTTAGATCAGGATTGCAGACTGATACTCCCGGGTTATCCGGATGTGCTAAAAAAAGCTAATGACCTACAACACCTGGCCCGTATTGAGATTGAAGAAGAGCATACGCCCATCAATCTATTGCAAGGTAGCTGCGGGCCTCACAATGCCCCCCTCTATGTTGTAGATGCCCCCCATTGGTTTGATCGTCCAGGCAATCCCTATCTCTCGCCAGAAGGCTTGAATTGGCCAGACAATGCAGAGCGTTTCACCCTGTTTTGTCGTGCTGTGGCAGCATTTGCGATGAATCGAATGGGACTCGACTGGCAACCTGACGTGATCCATGCAAACGACTGGCAGACCGGTCTGATTGCCCCACTGTTATCAGGTGAGGAGAAACGACCGGCAACCTTGTTCACCATACACAATCTGGCCTATCAAGGGCTTTTTGATCAAGCCACCTTTATCCGCCTCGGACTCCCTGACCACCTCTGGGCCTATACAGCACTCGAATTCCATAACCAACTCTCATTCATCAAAGGGGGGATTGCGCTCTCAGACCGAGTGAATACGGTCAGCCCAACCTATGCTGAAGAAATCAAAACCGCAGAATTCGGATATGGTCTTGAGGGCCTGTTAATCCATCGTGAAAACCATTTCAGTGGAGTCCTCAACGGCATCGACTACCACGAATGGGATCCACAACAGGATCGTCATATCTCCACGGCCTTTTCAGCGGAGAGCTTTCGTAACAAACAGCAAAACAAACTCGCCCTGCAGCGGGAGTATGGGCTTCCTGAAGATGCGCATATCCAGCTATTCGGTTACATAGGCCGACTGGTGGACCAGAAAGGGGTAGACCTGATCCTCCAGGTTCTCCCCGGGATTATGGATTCAGGCTCACAACTGGTGATGCTGGGATCGGGAGACAAAGACCTCGAGCACTCACTGAAAAAGATCAGCAACCGTTACCACAGCCGGGTCGGTGTGTTCATAGGCTACGACGAAGGTTTGTCCCATCGTATTGAAGCAGGATGCGACTGTTTTCTGATGCCCTCTCGCTTCGAACCTTGCGGATTGAATCAGATGTTCAGCCTGAGATACGGTACTGTACCCATCGTACGCCGAACCGGGGGACTGGCCGACACAGTGGTTGACGTTGACCCAACCTCACTGGCGAACGGTACGGCAACCGGGTTTATCTTTGACAACACCGACGGCAGCAGTTTATGGGGGGCAGTAGAACACGCAATCAACTTCTATCGACGCTCTTCCACCGACTGGGAGATTCTTGCCCGAAACGGCATGCAACAGGATTTCAGTTGGGAGGCCAGTGCTCAGCACTATCTGGAACTCTATCAGACAGCCATCGATGAACCGGGTCTGTAGAAAAGATAACCCCAAACTACATGGCTGCATCCTGTTTGTTACATCGTACAAGGGTGCGGCCCTGCCGGCACCATGGCCATGCTGGATCAAACTGTAAGACAGACAATCTCGTTGCCTGCCATCCGAATGAAATGTGGATCTGTTGCTGTTAATCGGCGTGGCTGGGCCGCACCCTTGTACAGGACACAATGTGCTTATCAGGAAAGCTGAAACATACTAAGCCGCTTGGATAGGGATAGCATCGCCAGTTCCCATCACCTTGTTCAGCTCATCGAGATAAACCAGGGAGGGCTTGAATCGTGCCATTTCATCGCTATCCAAGCCGACATAGGCGCAGATGATAATCCGATCACCCTGTTGTGCCTTATGTGCCGCGGCACCATTGACAGAAATCACCCGCGACCCGGCCTCTGCCAGAATGGCATAGGTGGTAAAACGTTCACCATTCGTCACATTATAAATCTGAATCTGTTCGTACTCATGGATTCCGGCCAACTTCATGAGGTCGGCATCGATGGCACACGAGCCTTCATAGTCCAACTCGGAATGAGTGACACAGGCTCTGTGTAGCTTGCACTTGAGTACTGTCAGCTGCATGGGTTTCATGCCCTATCTTGGGTGAATGTAACTGTTTCTCATCAACCTGGGTCGAACGAACCACCACGAACCAGGCCAAACGAACTTCAGATTATCCGTGATCTTGGTCCGCCTAGCAATTAAAATGTTGCTATGCAGCATTTAGATTATCTATCAGCCGAGTAGTTCCCATATAGGCCGCTGCAAGAATAACCAAATCACGATCTTGCTGTGAAGGGAGTGCTAAGTCATCCGCGCGACGAATCGTGAAATAGTCTGGGCGAAAACCTGCAGTCTGGAGTATTTCCAAGCCATTTGCCTCCAAACGACTGAAATCCCGGTCACCCTCTGCAATCGCTTTAGCCGTCAGTTTCAGGGTCTCATAGAGCTTTGGCGCTTTGTCGCGCCCATCTGTTGAAAGATAGCCGTTGCGCGAGCTTTTGGCTAATCCATCTGGCTCCCGGACCGTCCTTAACCCTACAATTTCGATAGGCATCGCCAAGTCTGTAACCATACGCCGGATCACCATCAACTGCTGAAAATCCTTTTCGCCAAACACAGCCAGATCTGGCTGTACGTAATTAAAGAGTTTGCAAACAATCGTGGCAACACCCATAAAATGGCCCTTACGACTCGCGCCACAGAGAATATCGGATATGCCGGGCACCTCTACACGGGTCTGCACGCCCTTGCCGGCTGGGTAGACAGCGGCTGTCGATGGTGCAAACAATAGATCGACACAGGCACCCTCTAATTTGGCCTGGTCCTGCTCAAGGGTACGAGGATAGCTGTCGTAGTCCTCCCCAGCACCGAACTGCATGGGATTGACGAAAATACTCACTACGCAGCGGTCACCCCTTTTCTTAGCCTCCTTAACCAGCGCCAGATGTCCTTCATGGAGATTGCCCATGGTTGGTACGAATCCGATCCGCTCTCCTGCACTATGCCAACCCTGTATAAGTTGTCGTAACTGTTCGATATCAACTATCGTTTCCAACCCGGACCTCACTTGAAACTGTGTTCTTTTGCCGGAAAACTGCCTTCCTTGACCGCATCTACATAGGCCTGCAAGGCTTCCTGGATGGTCCGTCCCGATTGCAGAAAATCTTTCACAAAGCGTGGTGGATGCGGATTCATGCCTAACATGTCATACAGTACCAACACCTGTCCGTCGCACTGCGCACCTGCGCCTATACCAATCACTGGAATGGTTAAATCGCTGGAGATCTGCGCCGCCAAACTATCAGGAACACATTCAAGCACCAGCAGATCGACTCCCGCCTCCTGCAGGAGCCTGGCATCTTCACGAATTTGGGAGGCATCCTGCTGCTCCCGTCCCTGTACACGATACCCACCAAGCTTGTGTACAGATTGCGGTAGCAAGCCCAGATGCCCACATACAGGTATACCCTGGGATGAAATTTGACGAATGGCCACAAGTTGATTTGCACCACCCTCCAGCTTGACCATGTGGGAGCCACCCTCCTTCATCAGTCGTCCTGCTGACTCCATCGCCAGGCCAGGTGTGTGATAGCTCATGAATGGCATGTCGGCAATCAACAGCACTGATTGTCTGGCTCGCGCTACATTACGGGTATGGTAGATCATTTCGTCCAAGGTCACCGGCAAGGTACTCTCCTGACCTTGGATCACCATCCCAAGTGAGTCTCCAACCAGAATCACTTCAATACCAGCCGCTTCAATAAGGCGTGTAAAACTGGCATCGTAGCTGGTCAGAACACAGATCTTTTCGCCAGCTGATTTCATCTCAATCAAGCTTCTGACAGTAATGGATTGTTTACTCATTTGGCCTCAGTGTGAAGGTTTGTTTCATAGGGAGGGTCTTGAAGTAACTCAGACCTTTGTTAGAGGGGTAATCCAGACTGGTTGAACCAGGTCTTAAGTATTCAGGTTTAAATAGCGCCTTTCAGGTCCTGGGTTGCAGATATGTTCTACCAGTAACTGAAAATCATCCTCTCTTTGCAATGGGTTGATCTCGGCTGCATTGATGATTAGTAACCGTGAGCGATCATAATAGTAGAAAAAATCGGCATAGGCATCACATAGTTTTTGAAGATAGCCTCGCTCAATAGTCTGTTCCTCTGGTCGAGCCCTCTGTCGGATCCGTTTCATGAGGATTTCCACAGGGGCCTGTAGATAGACAATCAGATCCGGTGGAGGTGCCTGCAAGGTGAGACGATCATAGACCTGTTCATAGAGTTGCAGCTCATCACGATCAAGATTTATCTGTGCGAAAAGGCGATCTTTTTCAAGCATGAAGTCAGCAATAAGATGCTGACGGAACATATCAAGTTGAGATAGCTCATTCCACTGACGACTGCGCTGAAACAGAAAGAAGAGTTGTGCGGGAAACGCCGCCTCTCGCGGGTTTTTGTAAAAACGCTGCAGAAAAGGGTTCTCCTCCGCACCCTCCAATAGCTTTTCACTACCGAAATGGTTTGCCAAACGATGCACCAAACTGGTTTTTCCAACCCCAATCGGTCCTTCCACGACAATAAAACGGGGCTTATCACTCAAGCCGTTCAATACCACCCTCCAAAAGACCCTCCAAGAAGCTTTTTAGCACACCCTTACATGGAATCTCCATTTCTCTGGGTGCTATTTCACTTAAAGGGAGCAGTACGAAGGTCCTGTTTGCCATCTCAGGGTGGGGTATCTGTAAGCGTGGGGTATTGATCACGCTATCCCCATACAGCAACAGATCGAGATCGAGGGTACGTGAACCCCATCGCACTTCATCTCTAACACGCCCATGAACCTGTTCGAGGGCCTGCAGGTGATCAAGCAACTGATAGGGATCGAGGGTGGTCAAGATAGTGGCGACAGCATTGATGTACTCCGGCTGATGCTGAGGTCCAACAGGCAGGCTTTTATAGAGTGATGAGTGACAGAGCAGGTATGAGTTCGAGAGTGCCGAAAGCTCCTGCAATGCGGTTTGAACCTGTTGTTTGGGGTCTTCCAGATTACTGCCCAATCCAATATAGGCAGTTACCGCATCAACACTACTCATCAGTTGTGTTTTTACTCTTTGAACGGCGTCTACGGCGTCTGCTTCTGCCTCTTCGTCCCTGTTCGGTCATACTCTGTTTCTGCTGACCATTGGCGTCCTAAAACCTCGTCAACCAATCTGCCAATTCTCGTTCAACCTCCCCTGCTTCTGCACGCAACAGAAGGAAGTCATAGGCTGCGCGAAACTTTGGATGTGTGAGCA
>JAHXHU010000011.1 GCA_025656375.1 Candidatus Thiodiazotropha sp. (ex Ustalcina ferruginea)
CTGTAGGTAACCTTGCGCAGCACCCGTGCACCAGCCTATACGCGTCAAACGCTGTTGATTCGGTGCAACATGCAGTGGCTCTCTGGCTAAGCAATCACCGAGATGCCGTCCAAGATCATCAGCGGTTACAGGATCGGGTAAAGTAGACTGCCAGATCAGCTGATGACCCGATGCCAGTGCAGCAGTCGTATGAAATCCCAGTTGCTCTGCAAACTGTCTGTTATTGCCATACACTGCATGGGCATCCAGGGGTAAATGGTATGCCAATAACCCAGTACGCTGCCTGAAAAGCGCCCCGACCCTTTTACCCTTAATACCCCGTAACGACTCCAATTCCCCCTTCCAAAAATAGCCATGATGCACCAGCAAGGCATCTGCACCCCAACGCTCCGCCTCTTCAATCAGTGCCTGGCAGGCAGTGACACCCACCATCAGTTTGCGTACCTGTTCCGTAGCCTCTATTTGCAGGCCATTTGGACAGTAATCGTCAAAGTCATCAATTGACAGTAACTCATTACAATAGGATTCGAGCGATAGTAGATCAATCATGCTATGTTTGCCTGAAAATGGTTCCCTTGTTGTGAGGCATTGACGGGCCTCTGATTGGTACAGTTTATACGTTACACCACACTTGAATACTCTATCCAATGCGTATGCGAAAACTACTTTCATTGTTACTGACAGCTTTAACCGCCGGATTGGCAGGAGCATTCGTTGTCATCTTCATGGCACCTGACCTGTTGCGAATGCCGGATTCTGACCGTCAAACGAAAGCACCGGTGCCAACGATTACCCTACCTCGCCAAAGCGGACCTTTCTCCTATGCAGACGCAGTGGAGAAGGCGGCATCATCAGTAGTCAATATTTTTACCGCCAAGATCACCACCGAATCGCAAGCAATGCGATTCAGGGATCCCCTGCTGCAACACCTGTTTGGAAATATGCTGCCTGAAAAGACGCGCCAGCGCCTCGATACCAGTCTCGGATCCGGGGTCATCATCTCTGAGGATGGCTATCTGCTGACCAATCATCATGTGATTGAAGGGGCGGACGAGATCAAAGTCGTGCTTGCCAATGGCCAGAGCGTGAGTGTCAGCGTGGTGGGCAGTGACGCAGAATCGGATGTTGCGGTACTGAAGATCGATAGAGACAGTAAGCTGCAAGCCATTCCGATCGACGACTCCAGCGACCAACAGGTAGGTGACGTGGTGCTGGCGATCGGCAATCCTTTTGGTGTCGGTCAGACTGTCACAATGGGCATTATCAGCGCCACCGGTCGATCCCACTTGGGCATCAATACTTTTGAGAACTTTATTCAGACCGACGCCGCTATCAATCCAGGTAATTCGGGAGGTGCCTTGGTGAATGCCGATGGGGAACTGATCGGCATCAATACTGCCATTTTCTCCAAAACCGGAGGCTCCCACGGTATCGGCTTTGCCATCCCGTTTGATCTGGCTAAAGGTATCATGCAACAGTTGATCAGCAGCGGATATGTGGTCAGGGGCTGGTTAGGCATTCAGGGGCAAAATGTTACCGATAAACTGGCAGAGGCATTTGGATTACATAATAAAGAGGGCATCCTGGTAACCGGTGTGATGGAAGATGGACCAGCAAGCAAAGCTGGGTTACGGCCAGGTGATGTTATTACAACCATCAATGAAACCAGTATCGATAATTCACAGCAGTTGATGCAACTCATCGCCAGCCAGCCACCAGGCACTCAATTGACTGTCGGTGGCTGGCGTGGCAGCGATCAGGTTAATTTCGAGACGATCTCCGGAGAGCGTCCAGCCCTCGATAAGTAACAATCTATAACTATTAATCATCAAGACAGTACATAGGATGGCTATACTGAGAATACAAGGATTGCCGGTAACTATTCAGATCAGCTCCAGAAAAAGCGGCTTCCGGGTGTTGACCAAAGGGAAGAGTCTGACGGCTCCCCGCTGGAAACCCTAAAAGCTAAGGAATAACCACTCAACAGCCCCACAATAATGGAGTTGCTGACTAGTTACCGTTTTTCTACACAGCACTTACCCAGAGGATAGTATAGCGATGAAACACGCCGAAGAGATCGAAAGGATCATCGACACTGTCGGCAAGACGCTTGAGTCACCACTCTCACCGACACAGAGAAGCCGTTTGGATCAAGCATTGATCAAATCCCTTGATGAGACACCCAATGGTGGCAATAAGCCTCAAAACAAGCAGGTCACCATTCTGCTCTCCGACCTGCGTGGTTTTACTGCACTGACAGAGCGTTTACCCTCCTTACACGATTATAAAGATCCTCAATTTCTGTTTTTCACGCATGTGCGAAATTATTTTTCGCTTCGGTGGTAGTATCGATAAATTCATGGGGGACTCAATCATGGCGCTGTTCGGCCTTACAGAACAAAAAAAGGACGATCTGGAGAGGGCCATTGCCTGCTCGGTGGAGATGCAACGTGCGATGCTTGAAATCAACTCCGAGAATAGCAAACAGGGCTATCCGCGGCTTTTCATGGGTATCGGTATCAATACCGGTGCGGTTGTAGCAGGGCACCTGGGCTCTGAACTCCATCATGAATACACGGTCATTGGAGATGAGGTCAATCTCGCATCACGGATAGAGGCTTACAGTCTGCGCGGCCAAATTCTGCTGAGTGATCGCTCCCGCACGCTCGCCGATGACTACATAGAGGTTGGAGAGCCCAATCAGGTCTTGGTGAAAGGCAAACAGGTACCGGTCACACTCTACGAATTACTCTCTACCAGCCGACCACGCTATCTGGAAGTGCCCAGGGTGGAATCACGGCGCAGCCCACGTATAGAGGTCGATTTCCCGATATCGTTCCAGCCACTTAAGGATAAAGCGGTCTCTGCCCAGAGCTATGCCGGAAGGGCTATCGATCTTAGCTATAATGGCCTGCAGGCCCATCTACCGATAAAGCTTCAACTCCTCTCCGATATCCGTATCACCCTCTATACCTCGCTCATGAGCGAACAGAGCAGCCATATCTACGCAAAAATCCTCGATTGTGAAAAACAGCAGGATAGCTGGTTGAGCCGCATTGAGTTTACCGGGATCGATGATGCGGGTCAGGCTGCGATAAAGACCTATATCGACCAGGCAGTAGGGCGCCGCTGATACCGCTATGGCTCTATGTATCCCTGTCGTTAAGACCCATTATGAAAAAGATTTGCACGATATCACTATAAAAACTCCCGTTTTCCTCTCGATTTCGTTATCATTTTTCGTCTTTTTCATTCGTTTAACCACAGATCGCTAGAGCGGCCACCCAGGAACACCATGGATAAACTGATCATTCGAGGGGGGACCCCCCTGTCAGGCGAAGTGCGAATCGCCGGTGCCAAGAACGCCGCCCTGCCGATTCTGGCTGCCACTTTGCTATCTGATGGCCCTATGCGTGTGGGCAATGTCCCCCATCTACATGACATCACCACCACCATGGAGCTTCTTGGAGGGATGGGTGTCTCCCTGATGGTCGATGAAAAAATGGGCATAGAGGTTGATTCGAACACGATCAAGGAATTCAATGCCCCCTACGAATTAGTAAAAACGATGCGTGCGTCTATCCTGGTTTTAGGACCGATGCTGGCCCGCTTCGGGCGTGCTGACGTCTCGCTTCCTGGTGGTTGTGCGATTGGCTCACGCCCTGTCAATCTCCATATCGATGGCCTGCGGGCGATGGGAGCCGATATCGATGTTGAAAACGGCTATATCCGCTCCCGCTGTAAAAGGCTGCACGGTGCACGGATTGTGATGGATATCGTTACCGTGACCGGCACGGAGAACCTGATGATGGCCGCCGCCGTTGCTAAAGGTACAAGTCTGATTGAAAACGCAGCACGGGAACCCGAAGTAGTAGACCTGGCCGAATGTCTCAACCATATGGGTGCAAAAATCACAGGCGCAGGGACACCGAACATCTGTATCGAGGGTGTTGATAATCTGAAAGGAACAGAGTACGAAGTCCTGCCCGACCGTATCGAAACCGGCACCTTCCTGGTCGCCGCCGCGATTACCCAAGGCAGCATCAAAGTCCGGGACACCCGACCTGAACTGGTCGATTCAGTGCTGCAGAAACTCCGTGAGGCTGGCGCGATTATCGATATCGGTGAAGACTGGATAAGCCTTGATATGCAGGGCAAGCGTCCAAAAGCCGTCGATGTATATACAGCCCCTTATCCGGCATTTCCTACTGATATGCAGGCTCAATTTACTGCCCTGAATTCAGTTGCCGAGGGTGTTGGTATCGTCACGGAAACCATCTTTGAAAACCGTTTCATGCACGTGCAGGAGCTGCAACGCATGGGTGCCCAGATCAAGCTTGAAGGTAACACTGCAATCTGCAACGGGGCTAACAACCTGACAGGGGCTCCGGTCATGGCGACCGATCTACGCGCCTCGGCCAGCCTGGTATTGGCTGGGCTGGTGGCTGACGGAGAAACACTGGTCGACCGAATCTACCATATCGATCGTGGTTACCAGAATATTGAGGAGAAACTGGCGGGGCTCGGTGGCGAAATTCGTCGTCTACCGGGTTAGTGCCCATCATTGTTATCCTTACACATCCAAAACCGTGTGAAACAACTGTCCTATGAAATTTGATGCACCCATTACTATTGCGCTTTCCAAAGGGCGTATCTTTGAGCAGAGTCTGCCATTGCTGGCCCACGCCGGTATCGAACCTGCAGATGACCCCGAGACCAGCCGAAAACTGATCCTCGATACCAATCATGAGCAGGTGAAACTGGTCATTATCCGGGCAACGGATGTACCCACCTATGTCCAGTATGGCGCAGCCGACCTGGGTATTGCGGGTAAGGATGTGCTGCTGGAACACGGTGGGGAAGGGCTCTATGAACCGCTTGATCTAAAGATTGCCATATGTCGTATGATGACCGCAGGTTATCCAAACACCATCGAATCCAAAGGGCGCTTACGGGTTGCCACCAAATATGTAAAGAGTGCTCAACGCTTTTTTGCAGAGAAAGGGGAACAGGTAGAGATTATCAAACTCTACGGATCCATGGAGTTGGCGCCCATCGTTGGGTTAGCCGATTTAATCGTCGATCTGGTTGAGAGTGGCAATACGCTAAAAGCCAATGGCCTGGTCCCCCTGGAACATATTGCCGATATCAGCTCCCGCCTGGTGGTCAACAAGGCCTCTTGGAAAATGAAACACAGCTTGGTGATGCAGCTCATCAACGCCTTTCGTGAAGCGGTCAATCAACCTACTACCTGAACACCCGAACCAACATGAGTGAACTACGCCAACTATCAACGAGCGACAGCAATTTCCAGCAACAACTCGACAAACTGCTTGCCTGGGAATCGGTTTCGGATACGGCCGTCAACGACACAGTCAATCAGATCATTCACGCGATTCGGAACAAGGGCGATAGTGCCCTGGTCGATTTCACCAACCGATTCGATCGTTGGCAAGCGGATAGTGCGGCAGATCTGGAAATACCTCTGAATCGTCTTGAGCAAGCCTGGCATACAATTCCAGCCAACCAACAGGAGGCCCTGAAGGTATCTGCCAATCGAGTACGCGCCTACGCAGAGCATCAGACCATGGAATCCTGGTCATACACCGAACCGGATGGCACCTTGCTGGGACAGCAAGTGACACCGCTCGACAGAGTCGGTCTCTATGTACCCGGTGGCAAGGCGGCTTATCCCTCATCGGTATTGATGAATGCCATCCCCGCCAAGGTGGCCGGTGTGGCTGAACTGATCATGGTCGTTCCCACACCGGACGGCGAACTCAACGAGCTGGTGCTGGCCGCTGCACATGTATCAAGGGTTGATAGAGTATTTGCTATCGGTGGCGCCCAAGCTGTAGCTGCATTGGCTTATGGGACAGAGAGCGTACCCCCGGTAGATAAGGTCGTAGGACCTGGTAACATCTATGTCTCCACTGCCAAGCGGGCGGTGTTCGGACAAGTTGGTATCGACATGGTGGCGGGACCTTCCGAAATCCTGATTATCTGTGATGGGAAGACCAATCCCGATTGGATCGCTATGGATCTGTTCTCCCAGGCGGAGCACGATGAAGATGCGCAATCGATTTTGCTTTCTCCTGATGCTGACTTCATTGGTAAAGTGAATGCCAGTATCGAAAAACTGATACCGGACATGGAACGCCGGGAGATCATTGCTACTGCGCTGCATGTGCGTGGCGCACTGATCCATGTAAAGGATATGGATGAGGCCGTTGAGGTAGCCAATCACATTGCCCCGGAACATCTTGAACTCTCCGTAGCAGATCCCCAGGCGTTGGCAAAACGCATCCGTCATGCAGGTGCCATCTTCATGGGTAGATATACCGCTGAAGCGATGGGCGACTATTGTGCAGGTCCCAACCACGTGTTGCCCACTTCACGTACTGCGCGTTTCTCATCACCCTTGGGTGTGTATGATTTCCAGAAGCGCTCCAGCTTGATCATGGCTTCAGCGGAAGGGGCTGACACCCTGGCGAAAACCTCTTCTGTGATGGCGCGTGGAGAGGGATTGACCGCCCATGCCCGGTCCGCGGAGTACCGGTTTAAATCAAATAAGAGCTAGTACTCACTGGCAAGTATGGTGCGGCAGGGCCGCACCCTACGTCTACTTATTGCAAGAGCCCGGCCTGAAACAGAATTAGATGTAACACTGGCTTAAACCTCACTTAGGATCATTCATATGAGCGGTTACTGGAGCCCAATAATCAATCAGCTCTCACCCTACATACCGGGTGAGCAGCCAAAGGTCGAAAACCTGGTCAAGCTGAACACGAACGAGAATCCCTATGGCCCTTCACCCCGTGTTATTGAGGCAATCAGAGGTAGAGCAGATGATAATCTGCGACTCTATCCTGAACCCACCTCCAAGGGTTTACGCGAGACTGTTGCGGACTACTACGGCCTGACACCGGGGCAGGTATTTATCGGCAATGGTTCAGACGAGGTATTGGCACATACCTTCTTTGCATTTTTTCAACAATCCCGGCCACTGTTGTTTCCGGATATCACCTACACCTTCTACCCTGTCTATTGCAGCCTGTATGGTATTGACTACCGGACTGTTCCCCTCGAGGAAGATTTCTCACTCAACCTCGGTCCCTATACCCAAACCAATGGGGGGATCATTTTTCCCAACCCGAATGCACCCACCGGGCGCCTGCTGTCACTGGAGAAGATTGACCGGCTGCTCACCCAAAATAGTGATTCGGTTGTGGTCATCGATGAGGCCTATATCGATTTTGGCGGCAACAGCGCCGTAAAGTTGGTGGATAACTACCCTAATCTTTTGGTGATCCAGACACTCTCGAAATCCCGTTCACTGGCAGGATTACGCATTGGACTTGCCATGGGGAGCCGGGATTTGATCGATGGCCTGGTGCGTGTCAAGGATAGCTTCAACTCCTATCCGATCGATCGACTCGCCGAAGCCGCGGCAGTCGCCTCCTTTGAAGATGATACCTACTTCAAAAAGGTCTGCCAGCAGGTGATAGAATCCCGTGAACAACTCAATGCCGAACTGCAGGCATTAGAATTTCAGGTACTGCCCTCTGCAGCCAATTTTGTGTTTGCACATCACCCGAAACTGGATGCACTGACAATAGCAGCCAAGCTGCGCAGTGAGGGGGTGATCGTACGCCACTTCAAACAACCCAGAATCGATCACTATTTGCGTATCACGATTGGCATGCCTAAGCATAATGAGCGTCTCATAGAGGTGCTCAAGCGGATCATTTAAGACCTAACCCGGACATTTTATGCTAGACCTCCGCCAACAAACGGTCAATCATCGAAGTTGCCTGCCCCAGATAGCCACTACCAAACAGATTCAGATGATTTAGGATATGGTAGAGGTTATAGAGGGTCTTGCGGGTTGAGTAGCCTGGTGACAAGGACCAACTCTCCTGGTAGGCATCATAGAAGCGACGACCGAATCCACCAAAAAGCTCTGTCATAGCCAGATCCGTCTCCCGATCACCGTAGTAGACGGCCGGATCGAAGATGACCGGTTTGCCCTCCATATCGTAGGCCAGGTTCCCTCCCCACAGATCACCATGTAGCAACGAAGACTCAGGCTGGTGATCGATCAGCACATGAAATTGTTCCAGCAACCGCTCTCCCCGACGTTGCAAACTGCCACGATATCCGTTGCCTTCAGCCAAATGTAATTGAAACCCCAGGCGATGCTCCCGCCAAAAGTCGACCCAACTATCTCGTTTATGATTTTGTTGATGGGTGGAGCCTATGGTGTTATCTCGATACCATCCGAAACTTGACTGGCAGGTGCGATGCATTGCGGCCAATTGCCGTCCAGCCAATTCGCTGTCACCACGACCGGCATGCCCCATCTCGATAAATTCGATGACCAGATAGGATTGCTCATTACTCAATCCACAACAGAGCGGTTCCGGCACTCTCATCGTCTCCGTATCAGCTATCTCTCGAAGTCCGTCGGATTCTGCATCGAACATATCCAGCAACGCAGCACCGTTAAGCTTAACGAAATAGGTCCGCTCGCCATCAGTCAGGCGCATCCCCGTATTGATACAGCCACCACCAACCCGTCGAGGTTCCAGAGGATTGAACAACTCCCCCGTGGTCTCTGTAATATGCTGTGCAATAATCTCCCAATGGGTCATAAAGGTGCCTCCTCCCCGATCACTAACCTGGCTTTAGAGTAGCAACTCTTGGTAAGGCCACTCCACCTTTTTACCACCAGGATTGCATACTTCGATGCCTACCAAAAACCCAACTAATTTAGATGGGTAAATAGCGTATCAATGCACAACGGAGTGTCTCATTCATACCACAGCTCTGATTAACGCCCGGTAGAGCAGCGTTTTATTCGACGTAAGCGGTTACTGACACTCAAAACCGTGTCTTATACACACACCATTCAGTGCTGCATCACAACATCCTGGTTACGGGGTCTGCAGCTACATTAGAAGAAAGCGATATACTGTAAGTAGTTGTTAAATATACAATTAGATAAACTGGCGAAAAACTAGTCAAATTAATAGGAATCCAGCAATCATCAGGCTTTGGGCCCGATATTCAAAAATTACCCACAAAGTTATCCACAGATGTTGTGGACAAATAATAATCTCTGTATTCGTCAACCAGTTAGAGAAAACCACACCTCATTTAGGTGCTCATGATACAGTCTCAACATGGCTTCGGACCCCATCCTTCAGATTGCTCTCGCTGGCCCTTTACGGACCCTTTTTGACTACCTTCCACCCAAGGACTCGTCACACCACCCTATCGTAGGCTGTCGCTTTCAAATCCCCTTTGGGCGCAGCAGCCGAACCGGCATTCTCGTTGCCATAAAGAGACAAAGCGACATCTCGACAAGCCGCCTAAAACGAGCCCTGATGCAACTCGATGCAATACCCCTCCTGGATGAGCCTGACCTCCACTTACTACACTGGGCAGCAGGCTATTACCAACACCCCCTGGGTGATGTCATCTTCCATGCCTTGCCTGGGAATCTGAGGAAAGGCCGTTCACTTTCAGCTATCAAGCCTAGCGGCCTGTGTTTGACTGCTATGGGTAAGCATGTGAACCTCGAAACACTCAGCCGCGCCCCAAAACAGCTTGCCCTCATCCAGGCACTCTCTGAGGTCCCCGGCGGTGTGGAAAAATCAATCCTCCGAGAACGCTATGGCATATCCCCTGTTGTCGTTCGATCCCTGCTTGAAAAAAAGTGGATTGAACCCTGCCAGATTCAAGAGTGTAACCAGACAGCTGAAACATCAGCAGACAAGATCAATCTCAATCCTGAACAACAAAAAGCCGTTAACCAGGTATGCCAGCATCTTGGCAAATTTAAGCCCTTTCTACTACACGGTGTTACAGGCAGCGGTAAAACCGAGATCTATCTGCGTCTGCTGGAAGCCGTCGTAGCACGCCACCAACAAGCGTTGGTGCTGGTACCTGAAATTGGTCTTACCCCACAGCTACTACAACGTTTCAGAGAAACTATGGGATCAAACGTGGCCGTATTGCACTCTGCCCTTTCAGATGGTGAACGTGAACGCGTTTGGCAGGCTGTACGTCGGTCTGAGAAGCCCATCCTGGTTGGAACCCGTTCTGCTGTTTTCACCCCCATGCCTAATCTTGGGTTGATTATCGTCGATGAGGAACACGACCTCTCCTACAAACAACAGGAGGGCTTTCGTTACTCTGCCAGAGACCTCTCTTTGGTACGTGGTCAACAGTACAACTGCCCTGTTATTCTTGGCTCCGCAACACCTTCCCTCGAGTCGATACGCAATGCCGATAACGGACGCTATACGCAGCTGAGTCTGCCACGACGGGTGGCGAATGCACGGATGCCACAACTCAATCTGCTGGATATTCGTAGTGTTCACCTTGAGGGTGGACTCTCACCCGCATTAATTAAGCAACTTAGGCAGACACTAGCCTCGGGGGAACAGGCCTTACTGTTCCTGAACCGACGCGGTTATGCACCGATGCTCACCTGTCACGTCTGTGGTTGGTTAACCGACTGTCCACGTTGTGATGCTCGTATGACCCACCACCGACAACAACAGTTGCTGTGGTGCCACCATTGCGGTCACCAGCGCCGGGTGCCAGACAACTGCCCCAGTTGCGGTAGTCCTGACCTGCGTCCTTTGGGACAGGGAACTGAACGCATAGAAGAGTCTCTACTTCGCTGCTTTCCCAACACACCCCTTGCTCGAATCGATCGCGACTCCACCAGCCGCAAAGGGGTCCTTGAAAAGCTATTGAAACAGCTCAAGGCCGGGCAATTCCCTCTATTGTTGGGAACCCAGATGCTGGCTAAGGGCCACCATTTCCCCTTGGTCACTCTGGTAGCTATCCTGGATGTCGATCATGGATTGTTCGGTGCCGACTTTCGTGCCTCTGAACGTATGGCGCAACTGGTCCTGCAAGTGGCAGGCAGAGCCGGTAGAGCTGAGCGACCCGGTAAGGTATTGATACAGACACGCCACCCTGACCACCCCCTGATGCAGCTTCTGACGAGCAAGGGTTATGAAGCCTTTGCCAGTGAGGCACTGGAGGAGAGAAGAATGGCAAAATTCCCACCCTACTCTCACCAAGTATTACTCAGGGCGGAATCGACCAAGGCTTCAGACCCGGAGGCATTTCTCACCCAGGCAGTAGAGGTTGGCAGACAGCTATCCGGGGCCAATGTACTTGAGTTTTGGGGACCGGTACCAGCTCCCATGGAACGTAGAGCCGGAAAGATCCGGGCTCACCTGCTGATTCAGTCAGCACAACGACAACCTCTACACCTTTGGCTGGCAAAATGGATGCCTGAAATCACTGAATTACCTACTTCACGACGGGTACGATGGTCAATCGATGTGGATCCGCAGGAGATGCTGTGAGCTTAGGAGTCTGCCGGACTTAGGTGATCGGCTTGAGCTGATCTGTCCCCTGTGGACCACTAGCCTCTATTGTTGTATCACGAGGTCTCCGGAAAGCACACTAATAAATCCATCCTCGCTCCTGTCGAAATCGGAGTCTATGGATGACATGAAGAGAACCCATGCCGCTCCCTTATCGACTCCACCGCCATCGTCAAGGCTGGCACCCACTGCAATGTCGGTAAAATCATCACCATCGAGGTCACCGATACTGGCAATGGCACCGCCAAAATGGTCATCATCGTCAAGGCTGCCATCAAATTTACCCTCTGTATCGGATATCTTTGAGGATGAAACAACCTCACCGTTGCTTTCCATAAAGAGGATCCAGATCGCGCCCCGGTCATCACCACCATCGTCACTCAGCTTTGCACCAACGGCAAGGTCGCTGGTGCCATCGTCATTGATGTCGCCGATGTTGGCAATCGAAGATCCGAACTGGTCCCTGTCATTCAGTTGTCCATCGAATGCCCCGCGGGTTTGAGATATTCTTTCCATCGAATCGACAGTGCCATCACTATTCAGAAATAGAATCCAAACGGCACCCCGGTTGGTTCCCCCATCATCGTCTCCACTCGCGCCTACCGCCAGGTCGATGACGCCATCGCCATCAAGATCACCGATTGCAGTAACGGCACTCCCGAAGTGATCGCCATTGTCTGGATCACGATCGAGGTTACCCTCATCAGAGGATATTTTTTGCGTCGAGCTAACAGTGCCGTCGGTATTCATGAAGAGTATCCAGACTGCCCCTCGATCGGTCCCGTCATTTGGCATACCGACAGCGAGGTCCATGACGCCATCGTTATTCAGATCACCGATACCGGCCACAGTACGACCGAACTGATCGTCAGAATCCAGATTCCCTGTAAATCCACCCGCATCGTTTGAAATCTTTTGTTCCAACTGAACGGTACCATCACCATTGAGAAACAGGATCCAGATTGCACCCCGGTCGGTTCCACCATCATCGTCCAGCGGTGTACCCACGGCAATATCCAAAAATCCATCACTGTTCAGATCACCCAGTGAGGCGATTGCACTACCGAACTGGTCGTCATTATCCAGTTCCCCACTAAACCCACCTTCGCTATCGGATATTTTTTGATGGATATCCACCCGTCCATCATCATCCATGAACAGGATCCATACAGCTCCCCGATTTTGCCCATTGTTATCATCGAAGGGCGCACCTACGGCAAGGTCAGTGACGCCATCAACCTCCAGATCGCCGATATTGGTGATGGCGCTACCAAACTGATCACCCACATCCAGGTTGCCATCAAAATTACCACTTGTATCAGATATCTTCTGTTCTGAATCAACATCTGTTGAAAATGTTTGCGTACATCCCGAGACTATCAATAGTAGCCACAGAACCAGTACTAAACGGAGAAGGGAAGGCGGACGTTGCATGCGTGTATAACCTAAAAATAAATCCATTATTCAGTAGTATATCTAGCCGTTGCGAGGTTGCCAGGGTAGCTCATGTCAGATACAAGACAGTCACCTGTCAGGATCGGTTGCCCATCTATTAACAGTATAGATAGCATATCGCTTGCAGGACACGGGGTGGATATCTGATTTCAGCTAGTGCATCGATAGCGCCATCATCAAGCTCAAATGCCTGCTGAATCCCTTTTGGCATTATACCGGTTACTCATGTAAGCCACTACTTTCACTCCAGTTGTGCTCAATCGATTGGGTCTACTTTGACTCATTACTAACCCGAACGTAGGTTAATAAGATCTGATACTATCTGATGTATCAAAGGTCGAATTTATAAAAAAATGAACCTACAGAAAGCTGAACAGGCAATTGTTAATGCTATCTACGCGGCAGTGGCTTGGCTGATCCTCGATTTGGGCCTGTTGTTCCAGCAGCATGGTAGCCAGACATTTTCCATTCTCGCCTCTCATCCTGAGATGACTGCAGGAGCGATTATCACAATCGCCTGCATTGCAGGGCTGATTTATAAATCCCGCTTAGCCGCCATGGTGCTTTTCCTGCTGTTATTATTGCCCATGCTCATACGTACTGTGCAGGGTGTGTTTCCCGCTACGATGATGATGGTTTTTTTTGTTATTCTGCTCTATTTTTTCTTCACGGGCATTTTAGGCACCATCCGTTATCATCATCTGAAATCATTAGAGCAAGATACAAGCAAACAGGATTGACTGTTCCATTGCGCGGCAACAGAAAAACCGGGCCATCATCTCTATATCTGCAGCAAAAAGGGGAATTGGATATCACCAGGGAGCGAATGAATTCATATAGGACATTGGGCGTCCAACACTCTCGTTCATACCTCTCACGTCACGGCTCATCAATCCCGTATTGACGGTCATTGCCTTCATCGATTGATTCATCTCTGAAATTGTATGTAGCAAGGGCGGCAATATATCCAGTTTTGTGGAGATAGCTCCCATATCATCCTTCATGGTCAAAATCGATGTGTCCATACTATGGATATGTGTCTGCATATCTCTTACCTCTGATGTCATGGACTCGACACTGAGGGTCAGCCTGGATATGTTCTCCGCCATCAATGCCAGATTACGTTCCATTTTGGGATCCACGTTGCGTGCCAGTTCGTGAACGTCGGCTGTCAGACTATAGATTAACCAGAAACCGGAGAGGCCCAGTATGCCAAACACAATAATCGCCGGATAGACCATTCTCTCCCAGCGTTTTGCCCTCGCTTCGAAAGAAGTGATAAACGGATAGACAGTCTGTTCCCAACGTTGCGCACTGGATTCGAATGTCTGTACGAAGCTGGCCAGTACACTTTCCAGATCTGCCATGCTATCCGAATTCGCCGGATGGCCTGCATGCTCAGGAGATGGGATTTTCTCTCCAGTGTCTTTGGTCATAACACATATCCGGTTTCGGTAGTTTCCTCTCTAAATATAGAGCAAAGAAGGTCCTGATACTGCCACTATCTGCTCACCAAAGGTACAAAATGGATCACTGCTGTCCCATAAATATTCATGAGAATAGCAGCCTGGATTGAAGTGGTGAAATATCGGGATCTGGTGGATCCCCGAATAACAG
>JAHXHU010000200.1 GCA_025656375.1 Candidatus Thiodiazotropha sp. (ex Ustalcina ferruginea)
CTCTGGCGCAAGGCACGGCGGGTCTACAGTCTCGCCTCACGGCTGCCGGGGACTAACCGCCTCGGCTTTCAGCCTTCCATGGCGCTCAGCGTCAGTGTAACCTACACAGAAGACGGCATCGATGTCGTCAAAGAACTGGACAAGGTCGTACTATCAAAAGGAGCATGGACAACGATCATCTATCGTTATCAGGATTGGGATAGAGCCAAGGAGCAGTATGGCGCGGACAAGTACACCATTCGCCGTTACCAAAAGCGTAGTGGTGAATATACGCAGAAAAGTAAATTTAATATATCCATCAGGGATCAGGCTAAAGGGATCATAGATGCGTTGCAAAAGTGGACTGAGGATTGAGTTTGTAATCCGCAGTTGATCACAATGCAGCTAACTGGGTGCGGCAAGGCCGCACCCAGTTTCAAATGTACCTCGCCATAGATTCTACGTCATTCAGGCGCAATCTTTTCAGCCCAGGCCAGTAACTGAGGTATCAATGCATGTTTTTCAGCAGGCAATTGTGGATCAGCCTCCAAACGGTCCAAGGTCATTAAGTAATCATCCAGTATGATGCTTCCTCCTCCATCCGGATCCAGTAGGCGCGAATGACGGAATTCAAGCCAACGTTCCTGCTCCTCAGCTGTTAATGAGTCAGGCCAATTTCTCGCCCGGTAGCGATATAGCATCTCCGGTAATCGAGCATCATCGAATAGCAGTGGAAATCCTGCCAGTGCCGCAGGGTCGCTGCTGATGATCTCATCCATACGGTGCCTGTCCTCCCGGGAAAAAAAGCCTCCACTGTAAAGTGCCTGATCAGGATCGCTGATGGGGTCGAAGGTCCTCTTTTGGTGTGCCTGTTCTATCTTGTTGAAAACCTCAGTTTGAGTCAGCAACTGCTGACGATACATTTCACCCTGTTGCACATTAATGGCCCAACGCTCAGCCGCCTCGGCTGTCAATGTATTTAACGGTACAACCACCGGACACTTGTTGATGTGTACCGTCTTCAATGGAATCCGTCGTACACCCTCAGGCAAGTCTGTTGTTGGCGTAAATAATCTTTGATTGATCTCGTCGGCACTCAACGTCAACAACTGTGAAGGGTCATAACCCAGGTCATAGACGATTATTCCATTGGGATTTGTTGGATGCCTAAGCAACGGCATCACCATCGCTATACAACCTTGAGCTGCGGGATACATAGATGAGACATGCAGCACAGCCTGCTGTTGCTGTAGATTGAGACGTTCAGCAATGACCTTTTTGTTACGACTCATCAACAGATAGTCGTAGAGTCTCGGCTGACGCTGTTTTATTAACCGTGCCAATCCGATAGTGGCATAGACATCGGACAGCGCATCGTGAGCAGACTCATGGATGATATCGTTGGCGGCGCTCAATGCCTCCAGGCGAAAACTGGTAACGCCATTGTCATTTTGAGGCCACTCGATACCCTCTGGCCTGAGGGCATGGGTCAATCGAACCATATCGATGATATCCCAACGGGAAGAGCCATTTTGCCACTCCCTTGCATAGGGATCATAAAAATTCCGATACAAAGTATAACGGGTAACCTCATCGTCAAAACGAATACTATTGTAGCCAGCCCCACAGGTCTCGGGGGTGGAAAACTGATGATGAATCTGTTTGATGAATTCCGCTTCAATAACCCCCTCTTGGAGTGCCAATAGAGGCGTGATGCCGGTTACCATACACGCTTCCGGTTGCGGCAACATATCGTCACTTGGCTTACAGTAGATAACCAGGGAATCGCCAATTGGGTTTAAGTCCGCATCGGTACGCACACCGGCAAATTGAGACGGCCTGTCCAGGCGTGGATCGGCACCCCAGGTTTCATAATCGTGCCAATAGAAGCTGAATGCCATTTTGTTTTATTGCCCGTAAATGAACGCTAATGGAGATCCATTAACACCCGGATATGTGTCTCGACACTGCGCGCCAGGGCATATGATTCATACCCCCCTTCCAACACAGAAACGATCCTCCCTTCAGCATATTTGTCGGCCAGATCCCGAATCTGTTCTGTCACCCAGCGGTAGTCCCCTTCGGTCAGACTGACTCCTGACATGTCATCCTCGATGTGAGCGTCGAATCCAGCAGAGACAAAAAACATTTGCGGTTTGAAGTGATTTAAAGCCGGTAACCAGCGTGTGGTTACAGCCTCTTTGAATTCAGCACTCTTTGCCGTCGCTTTCAAGGGTGCACAGATAATATGATCAGGACTCTCTTCAATGTCTGTATAAGGATAGAAGGGGTGTTGAAATGTAGAACAGACAATGGCTCGTTTATCATCACGAAAAATATCTTCACTGCCATTGCCATGGTGGACATCGAAGTCGAGAATAGCGACTCGCTCCAATCCATAGACTTCCATCGCATGGGCAGCACCGATGGAAGCATTGCCATAGACACAAAACCCCATCGTTCTCATTCGTTCTGCATGATGCCCAGGTGGACGCACTGAACAAAATGCATTCAACAAATCCTCTTTCATGATCAGATCGACTGCCTTTACTACGGCCCCGGCTGCCCTTTTTGCTGCCTGCATACTCTCTGGACTGACCACTGTATCGGGATCGAGATGAGCATGCCCGGTCTCCGGCATCAACTTTTCAACCTGATTGAGATAGGCCGCATCATGACAGCGCAGTAACTGTTCTCTTGTCACCTCCGGTGCATCGTAATGACGTAAAAAATCATACAGCTGCGCCGCCATTAGTCGGTCATCGATTGCTTGTAGTCGAGCAGCGTTTTCAGGATGTCCCACACCGGTATCATGCAACAGGCAATCAGGGTGGGTAATGTAGGCAGTTTTCACACTCCAGTCCTCATTATTAACAGCTATTTATTAAACCCAATAATACTCAGTATAAATCTAAAAAAACCGTCACTTAGGTAAAGAATTTGTCACCATATAGGAGTAAACTTCCCGCCAATCCCGCCAATCCCGCCAATCCCGCCAATCCCGCCAATCCCGCCAATCCCGCCAATCCCGCCAATCCCGCCAATCCCGCCGATAACCAGAGTAGTCTACACTGACTCTTCTTTTGCGGTGTTTTCACACAGTGTCTTAATGGATATTCACAAACATCATACTCCATAATATCTTCCGAAGTTCAATAGGCTGGAGATCATGCAATCACACTATTTAACCCCTCTCTTCTCTCCTAAAAGTATCGCTATGTTTGGTGCAAGCGAAAGGAAAAACTCTGTTGGTGAGGTGGTTTTCAGAAATCTCATTTCTTCTGGTGTCAAGGGAGAGGTTTTCCCTATCAATCCTAAGCACAACAAGGTGCAAGGACAGAAGGCATATAAGACCATAGAAGCGACCGGTAAACTTGTCGAGCTGGCTGTCGTTGCCACGCCTGCGAAAACCATTCCAGCGATTGTTGAAGCGTGTGGCCAGCATGGCGTCAAGACCATGATCATACTCTCGGCCGGATTTCGTGAATCAGGGCCAGCGGGGCGTCGCCTTGAAGACAGGATTGTGGAAGTGGCCAAGGAGTTTGGGATCCGTTTCATTGGTCCTAACTGTCTTGGATTGATCCGTCCGGATCAAAGTATAAACATCACTTTCGGCAACAACAACGCCACTCCAGGTAATCTGGCCCTGGTTTCTCAATCAGGTGCTATCTGTACGGCAATCCTCGACTGGGCCGAAGTAAACGATATCGGTTTTTCCACAGTGATATCGACGGGCATTGCTGCCGATCTGGACTTTGGCGACTACCTCGATTACCTGGTGTCCGATCCCAAGACAGACAGCATCCTGCTCTATGTGGAAGGCATCAAGGATGCACGACGTTTCATGAGTGGATTGCGGGCCGCAGCACGTATCAAACCGGTCATCGTACTCAAGGTCGGAAGGCATGCAGCCGGTGCTGAGGCCTCCATGTCACACACAGGAGCCCTGGTTGGTAGTGACGATACCTTTTCCGTTGCACTTGCCCGTTCCGGCGTATTGAGGGTAGAGACAATATCTCAACTCTTTTCCGCCGCCAAGGCACTCTCCTCCCGCTACCGTGTTTATGGCGACAGACTGGCCATCATCACCAATGCCGGAGGCCCTGGTGTCATGGCAGCAGACCGTGCCTCAGACCTGAATATCGAATTAGCCAAGTTTAGTGATGATACGATCAAAGCCCTAAACAAAGCCCTGCCGGAAGTCTGGTCCCACGGTAACCCAGTGGATATCATTGGTGAGGCTCCACCGGAACGCTATCGTGCTGCTGTCGATATCTGTCTCAATGATCCAGGCGTGGATGGCACAATTGTCATTCTGACACCCCAGGCAATGACTGAACCGGATGAGGTTGCCAAGGTCCTCATCGAACTCGCGGATCAACATAAAAAACCCATTCTAACCAGTTGGATGGGAGGAAAGCAGATCAGGAATGCCCGCAAGCTTTTTAAAGACGCAAAGCTTCCCAGCTTCCGAACCCTGGAAAACGCAGTTGATGCCTTCTCTTATCTCTCTTCTTATCAGAAAAACCAACGCTTACTGTTGCAGACACCGGCCAAGACCTCTCGCCGACACGTTAAACCGGATGCCGAAGGAGCACGTCTGATCATTGAAAGTGCCCTTGCGGAACAACGCAAAGTACTGACCGAACCCGAATCCTTCGCCATACTCGGCGCATTCCGTATCAATGCGGTGCGCAATGGTATCGCCCGCTCTGCCAATGAGGCCTTAATTCTGGCTGAGTCCATTGGCTTCCCCGTAGCAATGAAGATCTACTCACCGGATATTTCCCACAAATCCGATGCTGGCGGCATTCGACTTAACATCAGTAGTGCCCAGGTAGTGCGTAGCACCTATCGGGATCTCATTGAACAGGTCAAGGAGACACGCCCGGAGGCTACTGTCGAAGGGGTCACCGTTGAACAGATGTACCAGAGTCCCAATGGCCGGGAGTTACTGATCGGCATTGTGCGCGATCCAGTGTTTGGGCCTGTTATCAGTTTCGGTAGTGGTGGCACCACAGTAGAGGTGATGGGCGACTCAGCAATTGCCCTACCTCCCCTCAACCGAAGCCTTGCAAGTGACCTGATCAACCGTACCAAAGCGGCGAAGATGCTGACTCAGTTTCGCCATATGCCACCTGGCGACCGGGATGCTCTCATAGAAGTCCTACTGCGTGTTTCAAGCATGGCTTGTGAACTACCCTGGATTCAAGAGATGGATATCAACCCCCTGATCGTTGATGACGAAGGCGCCGTGGCAGTGGATGCACGCATCCGGGTCGATTTTCCTCGTCCCTCTACCGACCCCTATCACCATCTGGCAATCCACCCCTATCCGGTCAGTCTTGTCAGCCACTCCCAGTTACCCAACGGCACCAATATCGTGATACGCCCTATTCGTCCGGAAGATGCCGATCTGGAGCAGCACTTTACCCGCCAGCTCTCAGACGAAGCTAAGTACTTCCGTTTTATGAGTTCCGTTCAGGAGCTGACACCAGAGATGCTCACTCGCTTCACCCAAATCGATTATCACAACGAAATGGCGTTAATTGCGGTAACGGAAGATGACAACCATGAAATAGAGTTAGGTGTTGTCCGCTACGTGACCAATCCCGACAAAAAGAGTTGCGAATTTGCACTGGTTGTTTCTGATCAATGGCAGCGTCAGGGTATCGGTCACAGGCTGATGCATCAGCTCATGGAAGTCGCTCGTGATCGCGGCCTGGAGAAAATGGAGGGCGATGTCTTGAGTAATAATTTCAAGATGCTTGATCTGATGAAGTCACTCTACTTTCATATCTCCACGTCACAGGAAGACAGCAGTATTAAGCAAGTAGTGATTGAATTATAGGGTGGGGGTGGGGCTGGACCAGCCCCTACGTGGTTTGTTTACAGCATTTTGTGGCTGAAGGCATCAACCCATAAACCAGAAAAGCTGCTCTGCCTTTCGATAGAGCGGCTTTTTCGCAGCATCTGAAAAAGCTGGGGTTTAGATCTTCTCTTTGATACGTGCCGCCTTACCGGTGCGACCACGCAGATAGTAGAGTTTGGCGCGTCGTACGTCACCACGACGAGTCACCTTAACCGAAGCTACAGTCGGGCTGTAGGTCTGAAAGACACGTTCGACACCCTCACCGTGAGAGATCTTACGTACTGTAAAGGCTGAATTGAGGCCACGGTTACGCTTGGCGATGACGATGCCCTCGAAGGCCTGTAAACGCTCACGCTCACCTTCTCTAACCCTAACCTGAACAACTACGGTATCACCTGGGCCAAAGTCGGGAACCTCACGGCTCATCTGCTCAGCATCAAGTTCTGCGATGATATTGCTCATGGTCTATTGCTCCTGTGTCTGCTCCGCGTCTCCCGACGCAGCAATGATTTCTGCTAAAAACTTCTCTTCTTCCACCGTCATATGACGGCCCTGTAACAGATCGGGACGTCTTCTATTAGTACGCATCAAAGCCTGTTGCAAGCGCCAGCGCCGTATGGCGTCGTGGTTACCACCCTGCAGTACAGACGGTACCGACAGTCCGTCGATCTCATCCGGACGGGTATAGTGAGGACAATCCAGCAACCCATCCATAAAAGAATCCTGTTGCGAGGAATCGGCATCACCCAGAGCGCCAGGGAGTAACCGTATCACCGCATCCAAAACCACCATGGCGGCAAGTTCACCACCACTGAGTACGTAGTCACCGGTGGACCACTCTTCATCCACATAGCGCTGAATAATGCGCTCATCAACACCTTCATATCGACCTGCGATTAGCAGCAGCGGGTGTCGACCCGCAGCAACAGCCTTCGCCTGGTGCTGATCAAATCTTCTTCCTTGTGGACTGAGATAGACCACTTTCGCCTGGGGCGATACAGCCTGCGCTGACTCGATGGCCTGCTGCAGTGGCTGATATTTCATGACCATGCCGGGCCCACCACCATAGGGTCGGTCATCCACCGTGCGATGCAGATCCGTTGTATAGTCGCGCGGATTCCATAGCCCTATCTGTGCAATCTGGAGGCTAATCGCTTTTGCGACAACACCCTCTTTAGTCAGAGCATCGAACATGGCAGGCATCAGGGTGATAACATCGAAACGCATCAGAACTCAGGATCCCAGTCTACCAAAAGTATTCCGGCATCCAGATCCACACTCTGAACTGCCTCTCCCGTAGTATAGGGGATCAGTCGTTCACGCTCACCCTTGACCACTATTACATCGTTGGCCCCGGTCTCAAAGAGATGGGAGACGACTCCCAGTTCCACCCCTTCGATATTCACAACCCGCAGTCCCTGCAGATCTGTCCAGTAATACTCATCAGGTTCAAGCTCGGGTAACTGCGCACGCTGGATGGCAATTTCACAATCAACCAGTTCAGCAGCCTGGTCACGATCGCTAATGCCATCCAACTGGGCGACGACCCCTTTGCCCTGACTGTGGCCTGCTGTCAGCTTGTACTGTTTCCAGTTACCACCTTGCTTGAGGTACCAGGTCTTGTAGTCAACTATTCCATCTCTCGGTGAGGTATGGGAATAGATCTTGAGCCAACCCCTGATACCAAACAGGCCAGAAACCCGGCCCATTATAATCAACTCATCATGTGACATCTTCTCAGTCCGTCTAAAGGGTTCTCACCCGGGACGAGAGTGGCTAATAGAATCAGGCTGCCTGTTTAGCCGCCTGCTTCAGCAAAGTCGTAACGCGATCACTCGGCTGCGCCCCCTTGGAAACCCAGTGTTGCACACGCTCCTGATTGATACGCAGCTCCTCTTCACCACCGACAGCGCCGGGATTGAAGAAGCCAAGGCGTTCGATGTAACGACCGTCACGCGCATTGCGGCTGTCAGTGACCACGATGTGGAAGAAAGGCCGCTTTTTCGCGCCAGTTCTTGAGAGGCGTATGGTTACCATTGTGTATCCTTAGAAATTCGCAAACACACCGGAACCTGTCCGGCGGGAAACGACGTATTATAACTAACTTTGACCTGATGTGAAGCCCTATTTTCAAAGAGTTTTTGATTTTGAGTGATGAGTTTTGAGTAAAATGAGCGCACTACGCGCAGGGTTATTTTTTAGGGTATGAGCGAAGCGAATACCGATACTCAAAATTAAAAACTCATCACTCAAAACTCAAAATGGAAGCCCTCCCCCCGGCATTCCACCACCTGGGAAGCGCCCTGCCATACCGCGCATCATCTTTTTCATACCACCGCCTTTCATCTTTTTCATCATTTTCATCATTTTCTGCATCTGCATAAACTGCTTGAGCAGTTTATTCACGTCCTGAACCTGGGTCCCTGAACCCGTCGCGATGCGTCTTTTACGGGAACCCTTAATCACAGCCGGAAAGGAGCGCTCGTGGGGCGTCATCGAGTTGATGATGGCGATTAACTGCCCTATCTGCTTGTCATTCACCTGATTTTTCACATGATCGGGTATCTCCCCCATCCCAGGCAGCTTGTCCAAAAGGCCACTCATACCGCCCATATTGGCCATTTGCAGCATCTGCTCCTTGAAATCCTCAAGATCGAAGCCTTTTCCCTTTTGCAGCTTTTTCGCAAGCTTGGCAGCCTTCTCCTGATCAACTTTGCGACTAACCTCCTCTACCAGAGAGAGCACATCGCCCATACCCAGAATGCGTGAGGCTATTCGATCAGGATGAAATGCTTCCAGAGCATCGACTTTCTCCCCGACACCGATGAATTTGATCGGTTTCCCGGTAATCTGGCGTATCGAAAGCGCCGCACCACCACGGGCATCACCATCGGCCTTGGTGAGAATGATACCGGTCAGTGGCAGGGCATCGTTAAAGGCTTTTGCGGTATTTGCCGCATCCTGTCCTGTCATGCTGTCGACCACAAAAAGGGTTTCAACCGGGTTAAGAGTCTGATGAAGCTGTTTGATTTCATCCATCATCGCGCCATCGATATGAAGCCGACCGGCGGTATCCACAATCAACACATCGGCAAAATGCTTATTCGCCTCTTTGAGTGCGCGTGTTGCGATTGCTACTGGCTTCTCATCGCCGCTACTGGAAATAAAATCAGCGTTAACATCCTTCGCCAGGGTCTGTAGCTGATCAATGGCGGCAGGCCGGTAGACGTCACAACTGACCACACTGATCTTCTTTTTCCCATTCTGCTGCAGCCAGAGGGAGAGCTTGGCGACACTGGTGGTCTTACCCGAGCCCTGTAAACCCGCCATTAAAATTACTGCTGGCGGCTGCGCACTCAAATCAAGGGCTTCGTTGGCCTCACCCATGACCTGGACCAACTCGTCATTAACAATTTTGATCAGGGTCTGTCCTGGCGTGAGGCTCTTCATGACCTCCTCACCCGTCGCCTTCTGCTTGACCTGCTCAACAAACTCACGGACAACCGGTAGGGCTACATCCGCCTCCAGCAGCGCCATCCGCACTTCTCGCATCGTCTCCTTGATATTGTCGTCTGTCAGGTGCCCCTGACCTCGTAGATTGGTGAGGACCTTGCCCAGTCGTTGTGTCAGATTATCGAACATGGTTTACCTGGAGAGTTGTTGTTTGAGACCACTGATTATATACCAGCCCGAGGGAAATCCACGCTATCTCTTTCACTGTCACCAGAAAATATGCGAACATCGCGGCTGATTCACTTCAGTCTACAGGATATATAGGGTCTTGATCGCCATACTTGCCATCGCCGCTTATCTTGCTGCCGGTCTGGTCATTACGCTACGACTGTTCCGCAATCAGGAAGGTTCAAAACTGCCACGCGCACTGGGACTTGGTTTGGGTTTCATCGGTGTGGTGCTACACGCCATCCCACACTATCAGAACCTGCTCTCTACCTCCGGTATTAACATGGGGATATTCAATGCCCTGTCCCTGATCGCCTGGACCATCACCTTGCTTTTGCTGATCTCCAGCCTCAGTAAGCCGGTAGAGAATCTGGGCATCGTTATCATGCCGATTGCAGCGATCGCAATTTTTCTTGAGAGCCGCTATCAGACTGTTCATTTCCTGACCGATCAGCTCTCCAGCGGATTGACCATTCACATCCTGGTTTCCATGCTTGCCTACAGCCTCTTTACGCTGGCCAGCGTGCAGGCAGTATTACTGGCCATCCAGGACCACCACCTGCGACAGCGCCATCCCGGGGGATTCATTCGCGCCCTGCCTCCCCTTCAGACCATGGAAAGTCTACTGTTTGAGATGATCGCAGTAGGCTTTGTATTGTTGAGCCTGGCACTACTCTCAGGTTTCGCCTTCCTGGAGAATATGTTTGAGCAGCATCTTGCCCACAAGACGGTACTCTCGATCATTGCCTGGGTCGTATTCGGTACCCTGCTGTGGGGCCGCTATCGTTTTGGCTGGCGGGGACAGAAGGCCCTGATCTGGACGCTGTCGGGTTTCGTGGTGTTGATGCTGGCCTATTTTGGCAGCAAGATCGTCATTGAGCTGATACTTGGCTGATCCCAAGAATTCACCAGACTTGCTGTGCACACAGAGAAGTCATGAACTTTGCACCTCTTTAACCACATATCAGGTCGAGAGTGCGACCCCCCTCTTCCAGTATCTCGCTCAAAGGCTCCATCTGCTGTTCGTAGTTTCGCCAGAAAGCGACCGATTTTGTATAGATCGGTTTTCTCACCTGCGCCAGGCTAGCTGTTCTGACGGCACGTTTGTTTTTGTGAAAATCGATACAGGCGTTTTCCCAATCCAACCCGCAATAATCGATCAGTCTTCTTGCTTCTGCCTCAAGGTTGCCTGTCATTGCCTCATATTCCACATCTAAGATCCTTCCGGGAAGGAGATCATGCCAATGGCGCATCAGATCCTGGTAGGCCAGGTAATGGTGTCCCAGGTCCTTGAGGTCGTATGAATAATTATGGCCTTCTGTGAACCGCTGCTTGAAGCAGGAAAGACAGGTGGCCATTGGATTTCGTTTTACATGAATGATTTTAGCATTGGGAAACATCAACGCGATCAATCCAATGTACATGAAATTCCCCGGCATCTTATCGACGATGCGCTTATCTTCGGGTCCGATCGGAGAAATCAATGACAGATAGTCCCCGGCCAGGCTGGCAAGGTAATCACACGTTAATTTTGCGAAGGACCCTATCAGTTGTGTTCCCGTCATGGCGGCGTGGTTATGTAAAATCATACCCATGAATTGTAACTCACCCCCACCGACGATGTCAGTGTGGGAAGACAATATCTGCTCTACAAGGGTAGTACCTGAACGTGGCATGCCAAGAACGAATAACGGTCTGGATGATTCGCTTCCACAACTATCCAATCTTTCGATGAGTTCTCTGTTGAAGGTCGACTTAATGATCTGAAATCCTTCCATCAATGCCTTTTGATTGTAACCACAACGCTCTTTATGCAGAGTGTTGGCCCTGCCGAGATAGAGAAAGGCGGCTTCATGATCCCGCTTATCCTCATAGATCTTTGCCAACGCATAGTTGAACGCCTCCTTGTGATTTGAATCTTTAGAACACTCGATTTGTTGGTTTATTTTTACGGTAAGCTCGTCATCATTATCCATTTTTGTTATTTGAGGTGTAATACAAAAATGCCTCGCCCAGTTCAGGCTTGTGCACCATAATGTCCAGGTAGATCTCCCGTGCAGCCTGAAATTCACCTGCATTGGTCAATGCCGTCGCGAGGTTCATCTGGATCTGGTAACTGTCCCTGTCCATTGAGTAGGCTCGCCTCAGTGTTTCTGAGGCTTCACTGTTTCGCTCCATATCCATCAGTAACACACCATAAGAATTCAGCAATGCAGGTGTCGTCATCTCCTTCAGGATTTGGCGGTACAGATCCTCAGCGGCGTTAAACTCATGCAATCTATGCAGCACATCAGCAAGCACGGAGGCCGTCAGCAGATCATCCGAATCTGCAACCAGCACTTTGAGCAACCACCCCATCGCGAGGGTCAGTTCTCCATTCATGGCAAGTGCTTGCCCCGTCAAACGCCATGTCCTGAGGTCATATGGGGCAAAGGCCAAGGCTTTATAACCAACTTCTATTGCCTTGCCCCACTGCTCTGTACCGATATAGAGATCTGCAAGTGCCTGGTATGCAGGGGGGAAGTCAGGGTAGGTACGGACGATTTCAGACAAAGCGTTTTCAGCTTCCATATAACGTTTATTGCGAATCAAGAATTCCGCAACCTCCGTGTCAACAGTGGCAGATCCCGTGAGGATCTTGCGTGCATCGCGTAGCATCCTGCTGAATTCATCCTGATTGCCTGAGATCAGCAGTGCCTTTATCAACACCCTCCAGGCCTCGTGATCGGTTTTGTCGATCTGCTTCGCCTTCCGCGCCGCAGTGATCGCTTGCTTGATTTTACTATTGGACAGCGGTGTCGCGGCAAGTAACAGCTCCGCCTTCAAGGCATGATACCCAGCATGTCGTGGACAGAATCTTATTGCCCGATCAATATACTCGACGGCCTTTTCCTGTTTGTGTCGGAGATGATGAATCCTGGCCTGTTGCGCCAGAAATCTGGCGTCTTTCTTTTTTTCCGTTTCTATTTCGGATAGGAGCACTTCAGTTGTGTCCAGTTCTAACCGGCCCAGGCTGGCTATCGCCAATTGCAGCTTGGCTTCACTGTTTTCCGGCGACAAGGAGAGTGACTTACCGACAAACTCCTGCGCCGTATCGAAATCCCGCTGCTGGTTTCGTATCTCGGCCATGGCGGCATAGAGCGATGCTTCATCGGCATCAACGCTATTATTCAGGGTATCCGAGATACACCGCTCCGCCTCCCCGTATTGATCCCGCTTGAGGAACTTTCTAGCCTTCAGGACTGTATCAACGGTCTTATTTGCTGCTTGCGTCACCAAGTTACTCCGACTTTGCATGATATATATTCGACGGATGTGATGAGTTGCAGGGCTTAATCCACAGCTACCAGCGGGGCCGTTGGCAGGTAGAGCAGCCCACTGAGGATAGCGGCCGAAGAACAACAATAGCACACGCCGGGGGTGGAGAGTCTGCCGCTGCTGAAATATCGGTTAGAGGGATCGCAAGGCGCTTGCGATTCAACCATTGGTGAAGTGCGACTTATCATACTTATAGTAGGCAGCCGTTGCCTCTCTTCCCAGCCTGATCTTTTTGCTGTCGGCAACCACCACCACCCTGGCATCGGCACAAATTTCCATTGCCTTGTCATTGAGCTCCTTAACGGCCTGAATCGACGCTGTGACTTCCCGGTTTGATACCTTGAGTCCAGCATCCGAAAAAACCGATTCCAGGACCTGCATCCGTTGGCGGTCGAGCTGCTCCATCTCGGACCACGCCTTCTCTTCCGCCAAGCGTACGATCTCACGACTCAACTCTAACGCAAGATCCAGATTCTCCTTAAGATGAGACATCGGACGACGCCATTAGATATCCTTAACACTATCTTTGATATTAGCGGAGTTCTGTATGGATTCAGGCATTGCATCCCATGCCATCTTGATCTCTTTCAATAGCGAAGCAACCTCGTCAAGGGCTTCGGTATCCTGTCCGACATCCGCTACGTAGAGACGACGGTTGATATAGTCGTAAAGCATGTCGAGATTGGTGGCGATCTCCCCGCCTTGCTCAAAATCGAGTGCGCCACGTAGTGCCTCGATCACGGAGATAATCCAAGTGATCTCAGTATGTCTCGCTTCATGCTCGTTGCGTTGGATATTACCTTTTGCATTGGCAACACCAACCAGCGCTCCACTCATGAGCATCTGCACCAGTCGAAAGGGGGTTGCAAACATGGCTTCTGATGAAGCGGCTTGACGATAACTATTTATTGCAGAATTTTTTACCATGATCAGACCTTCAAGCTCTCCGATATAGACAACCAAGATATATATAAACACTTATCCTGTCGACAAAGTTGCCAACTGCCCCGTGAGGTAGTTGCTCGTACTCTGCAATATCGACATCGTCTGGTCTAGCGACATAAACTGATTGACCAGTATCTTCTCGTAATTAACCAGGTGCAACTTCTGCCTGTCGATCCGACCCTGCAAGGTCCTCATCTGACTATCCAGGCTCTCATCCCTGGCATCGATGACACCACCGAGATCGAGCAATTGATCTGCGTAGGCACTAAACACTGTCGCATAGCCGGTGGTTTCATCAGCAAGGATCTGTGAGACTCTGTTGAAATCGTCCGCAAGGGCGTTTGCCAATTCACTACTATCCAACGACAGGGCACCAAATTTGTCCCGGGTTATGCCGATTTCGAACAGATAAGCATCCGCGCCATCCACAGTGGCTGCCTGATTAAGTATGTCCTTAAAACCCTGCATTGTCCGACGTAAAGTGCTGTCAGTTCCCAGGGATCCCGCCTGCAATGTCTCAAGCTGATCCCGTACCGTGTTGTAGGCATCAATCGGGTAGCCGGGGGTCTCTAACCCCCAGCCCCCACAACACCCTGCATGCGGCTCCGCACAGGGCGTTTCACTTGGAATGGTGAA
>JAHXHU010000015.1 GCA_025656375.1 Candidatus Thiodiazotropha sp. (ex Ustalcina ferruginea)
GGCGCAAGGCACGGCGGGTCTACAGTCTCGCCTCACGGCTGCCGGGGACTAACCGCCTCGGCTTTCAGCCTTCCATGGCGCTCAGCGGCGGCAAATGCGCCTAATTCAGCAAGGATAAAGACCCAGATAGCCAGATCCCCTGGAGGATATTTGCCAGACTCAACAACTGCGTCTGTCTGCATGAGTCTGTCTACTCCTGTCGTAAAGTGTGAAGTGTTTACTGATCATTTCAGAGGCACGATGACACCTCAAGTCAAGTTAAGGTACAACGCACAGGCAATGCTAAAACAGAGACCATCAATGACCTTGATGAATATCAAGCTTATCACCTGATAAAAGTATGGTTGTGACAAAATCTAATACCACTATTTTGAATATAGTCAAAGCGTTACAGGTAGATCACACGACAATAGTCCACTCATTATTACCTCCAGGCCAATCGTGTTCACTTACTCCGGACAGTAGTGACCGAAGGCCAGGATCCAGTCGGTTCAATGATTTACCGAACTCCATTGAGAGGCCTGAAATGGTGCATCCATGCACCACGTATCCTGTCTTCGCTGATATGAAATAGCGGCGTAAGAATTTGCGCTTTAGACAGCGTTAGTTAGATTCTTTTCTAAAAAGAGCCTCGATTAAAATTTCAGGCTGCCTCTCACCCAGGCTTCGCGACCAGGCTCATTGACCTGAATCGCTTCCGGGTTGAAAGGGTCTACGTTGGCACGATTCACATGATAGGCGAAACTCTTATCGAGCAGGTTGTCGATACCAAACCGGATATCGGCATTCTTCGCTATATCATATTTTCCATACAGGTCCAGCACGCCCCAACCGGGTGTCTCCTGAACATCCTGACCACTTCCGTTCTCCAAATCCGCTCGGGTTTGTTTGGCATTCATCCTCAGGGTGCCTCCCAACTCCCAGTCACTGCTGGTGTAATCCAATCCCAGGGTTGCTTCGAGAGGTGCTATTTGGGCAAGCGCTCTGTCGTCAGTGGTGTTTTCAGCCCGTACATAAGCCAGACTGGCTTTTGCCGCTAACGAGCCCGACACCTGATAGCCCCCTTGCCATTCGATACCATACAGTTCTGCATCCACATTGCGGTAGATGGTTGCCGTACCGTTCGAGACAAGGATGCCATCCGGCCCTCTTGCTCTATCTCTCAGGATAAAGTCTGAAACATCATCGTAGTAGAGTGTAATATCACTGTCCCAGCCAGCACTTTGCCATTTATAACCTGCCTCCAACTGGTGATGCAGTTCTGGCTCCAACTCAGGATTACCTACCCAGCTGGAATCCATGCCAGTCATCATGTTGCGTGAAAAACTGGCCAGATAGCGCTCGGTTGCATCTGCGGTTCTGACACTACGACTGAATCCGGTAAACAGGGTGCCGCCGCCCAGTGAATGTTCATAGTGAATAAATCCACCCACGTTATTTTCCGTCTGACTATCCGAGTTGTCTGCATAGTAGGCGGCATAGAGATTATTGGGTGTCGGACTCGGTCCGAGAGTCGGCTTTTCGTCTCCACGGGAGATAGAGGCATCCACCTGATCGTAGCGTAGACCGATCTTCAGCGAATTCTCAACCCCAACCGGCATGGCAAGTTCGGCGAACAGGCCGGTCTGTTCCAACTCTGCACCCGGCCACATGATCGACTGGAGTGTTGATGGCTCCATTGTCGGCATGCCGGAAAGGCGATCGGCATCCCGTTCATTGTTCTGGTAGTCGATGCCGATGGTGAGACTGTTATCCCCTACCATCAAATCACCCAGTAACCGGCCACCTGTTGTATCCGAACTCGACGGTACACTCATGCGCATCGGAGCAGCCAGCTCTCTGAGGGAAAAGTTATCCATCACATGATCGACTTGACTGGAGTAGATCTCAGCTTTTACACCGGTGAAGGGTCCCAGCTCATCGTTTTGTTCATATTTAAAGCGCATATTATCTGCATCACTCAAGGGAGAATCCATACCCGCACCCGCATACAGGGTATCATCTTCCCGTGTGGCCTCTATATTGAGTTCGAGACGTTTCGACTGATCGGGTGTATAACCCAAAATCAAGTTGCCACTGCTGTTCTCGTAGGCTGAGCGTATCTCATTACCGTCACCATCTTCATAATTGTCAGCATCCTTGTAACCAATAACAGCCCGTATATAGCCCAACTCTGTGCCAGCAGCGATATCGGCAGATAAATCCTTGGTCTGGGAGTTGCCTTTATAGCCGGCATCGATTTTACCCAGGTAGTTTTTCCCCTCTTCAAATTGTGGGGGGGTACGCTCAAACAACACGGTGCCACCACTTCCGCCACCACCGTAAATTACAGTCTGTGCCCCTTTGATCACTGTCACACTGTCGTAGCTTTCCATAGCTGAATAGGCAGTTGGCGGGTCCATGCGATTAGGACAACCACCATGAATATAGGCACCATCGAGAATGATATTGAGTCGATTTTGGCTCTGCCCACGGATGACAGGGTCGATACCGTGTCCTCCCATACGAATCCCAGAGACCCCATTGATTTTGCGCAGAAAATCACCCCCATCCGCAGGAATACCCTGTGAACCGGTATCCATGGGTAATACCGCAACGGATGGCGCAGTCTCGGCATCTCCTTCGACATGTACGTCGGTGAGTATTTCTGTCTGTTTTTCAGCAAACAGGGAGGGGGAAACCAGTAAGGAGCTGATCGCTAGAGCGCGCGCTGTAAGTCGCATCGTTTTTACCTCATATTTTCGTTATTCGAACCGGTGAGGAAATGCAAATTACACACCAAACCATTAACTAGTTGATTTAGAAAATGAAGTATTAGATAAGGGGAAGAAGTAATCGACTATATCGAGTCATATGACACAGACACCCTGGCAAATGACTCAATTCGAAACATGGAAACTCACCATGCTCAGCTATTGTTTAGGCACCTAATGAGATCTAAATCGTCAATCAGGGGGCTTGCGTGGACCTCCAGTGTTACGGTGGGGTAGGGCCCCACCCTACAACTTGAGCCATTTGGTAGGGTGGGGCCCTGCCCCACCAATCCCGGCTGAGTAATCAGAAACTGAAGAGACCCCCCTACTGCGCCCGATCATGCGGTGTGAGGTATTCAAGCCAGCTATCAGCCAGTTCGCGCTGCTTTGTGTCACCTGCCAATAATCGAGCTGCTTCAAAAGCTGATTTAGCAGTAGCGTGTTTTTGAATGCGGTAGTTGACATTACCAAAAATCATCCAGTCATCGAATGAAGGTTTGCCTGACAACTCGATTCCCCGCTTGAGTTGAGCTGCGGCGGCCTTCCATTGCTCACTTTCCATCAAAATCCTACCCGCTCTGAGTTGCGGTTTGCCAGAATTATCGATAGTTGCGAGCTGCTCAAGCACAACCAGTGCCTGCTGCTGATCCCTGGCCAACAACCAGGCATCCACGAGGAGGTTGAGATTTTCACTGGAACGTTTGATTTCACGGCTGACCAGTTTGGACTGCAACAACTCTGCAGCATCCATCGGCCTGTTTTGAGAGATAGTCAAGCGTGCCAGGCGCAACAGGTTCTCCTCTTTCAACAGTCCCTTTTCAGCGGCGAGTGACAGCATCGCTGTGGCCTGGGAATCTCTACCCAGATGTAATAATACCCCTGTCAGTTGCTGCCAATACTGCGCCTTATCGGGAAACCGCTTGATCATCTTCTGCAGTATAGGAGCCGCCTGCTTTAACCGTTCCTTTTCAAGATAGATACCAACCAGCATTTGATACCAGGATTCGTTTGGTTGATCCACTTCGGAGATGGCGATTTTTAATGCCTTCGCCGCTTTTTTCCAACGATTCAAGGCGTGGTAGAGACGTGCTTGCAATACCCGGGATTGGGGATGTGGCTGTTTTTCCTGAGCAAGCCATTTATCGAGTTGTACCAATCCCTCCCTGGATCGTCCTTCTTGATAGAGTAATTGCGCCAGGGTATAGCGTAAGCCGTGCTTAATATTTTCAGGCAGTACACCCGAATTGATAGCGAATAGAAAGTGATCAATCGCCGCCTTATAGTCATTCAAGCCGATACTCAGATAGCCATAGGCCTGTCTTACTAAGGCGGTTTCATTGGGATTTTGCTTCACTCTATTCAGCAGCGCATCCAGCTCTTCCCTCGCTTTCCGGTAACGTTCACTGCGTATCAAGGCATCGATCATGAACAGATAGTCGTAGGTGTATCGATGGGCTTCTGGCTCATCTTTGGGTTGTTTGGCTGCCCAGAGAGGCATCCCAAACCCAGCTATCAGGCAACACAGCAGGACTGACACACCCCTGAAAGACGTGATAGAAGATTCCCTGATCATTTCTTCAAACTGAACTTGATCGTTTGTGTCGCGGTACGGGCAACGGCCACACCATTCTCAACCTTTGGATGGAACTGCCAACGTCTGATTGCACGTAGCGCAGACTGCTCGAAATAGCCAGGCGGATCTGCATCGACCACCTCCGCTTGACTCACCGTACCATCCGGATTAATCGTAAATTTCAGTACCACTTTGCCTTCGACATGGCGCATCAGTGCACGCTGTGGGTAGCTCGGAGGAAAGCGGAGACGGGGGATGGCCTCACCGATCTCAGCCTCCGGCAACCTCGGTCTCGAACCAATATAGGGACCTGACCCAATATCCAATGGAATATCAAACTCAGGTATCTGCCATTCAGGCAGCTCAGGTCTTGGCAGGTTGGCCTGCTTCAACATCGGCCTGGGTGTCGAGGGAGGCGGCTCAGGTTTTTCATCGGCAGGTTCAGGCTCCTCTTCCGGGAGTGGCTCCAGCTCCCGTTTTAACCGAACAAATTCAACCAGCTCGGTATGCCTCACCCGTTCTACCTGGATCTCTTTTTCCTTTAGCATCTGTTCGAGCAACCAGAATAACGCCAGGTTAACAACCAGGGCGATCAGCAATGCTGTCAACAATCGCATTAGCCATCATCCAGTGATGCCGCAATGGAGACACTCTCTACGCCTGCTAAACGCGACTGATCCAAGACCCGGATCACTATCCCTGTGGGGGCCTTCTCGTCTGCCAAAATGACAACTGCACCCTCTGGGTTCTCTGCATGCAGCCGCTCTACATTGGCCCTGACGGCACGGACATCCACTCGCCGTTTATCGATCCACACCTCACCCTGCTCGGTCACTCCAATCAGAATCGTTGCCTGTTGTTTAAGCACTGCGGTAGCTGCACTGGGGCGATCAACATCAACACCGGTCTCTTTCACAAAAGAGGAGGTCACCATAAAAAAGATCAGCAGGATAAACACCATGTCGATTAATGGGGTCAAATTAATCGCCACTTCTCCGCTCTCATCATCCACATGACGATGGCGCATCAGATACTCTCCTGCCGGCTGCTGACGGAGACCATTCGATGCTGCAGATCGCTGCTGAAATAGTAACCTGATAGTGATGCGACCAAACCGGCCATGGTAGTGATTAATGCCTGAGAGATACCACCTGCCATGCCACGGATATTGCCGGTGCCATGACGGGAGATGACATGGAACAGATCAATCATCGCCTCAATGGTCCCCAACAGGCCTACCAGAGGGAGTATCTGCACCAGGGAGATGATCAATGGCAGCCAAACCTGGCCGTTGTTGAATAGATGACTTGTACCTTGTCGCCTAAGTTGCAGATAGCTGTAGATGATCAGTGTCCACATCACCATCGACAGGATCAGAATTACTGACAGGATGAATCCTCCCCGCTCAAAAAGGGTTATTGCATCCACCGGCAGCCAGAGCATTAGCCTGTCCACATCAAATGCCTGCCCGGGCAGCGACCAGTGCAGCACTTTGCTGGTCCATCAGCTGAACCAGACGATTGCTGCGGCCGGATAGATAGCTATGCAGCAATACCAATGGAATCGCCACGCCCAATCCCAGTTCGGTCGTCACCAGGGCCTGGGATATCCCACCGGACATCAATTTCGGATCGCCTGTGCCAAATAGCGTAATCGATTGAAATGTCTCGATCATGCCGGTCACTGTTCCAAGCAGACCAAGCAGAGGTGCAACAGCAGCAAAGATTGCCAACAACCGCAATCCCCTCCTGATAGCGGGTATCTCACCTAAGATGGCTTCATCAAGATGCATTTGCAGGGCATCGGGAGAGATCGTCTTGTGCTGTGCATCGATCGCGAGCAACCTGCCTAGTGGATTGTCTTCCGATGGTTCGGATTGCCCCTGCTGTTTTCTTACCCGCCGGCTGAGTAGTGAGAGTTTCAGTAACCGCTCTATAACTACGAAAAATCCGAGCAATCCAAGCACAAGAATAACGTAACCGATGTACCCCCCTTGCTTGATACGCTCCACAAAGGTTGGCGATTGCACCAGCAGAGAGAGAATAGCACCACGAGAGGGATCCACAGCCACACGGACCAATGCCTCATCGCTCTGCTGCATATTTTTGGCCATCAACTGAAAGCGTGGAGCGGGTTGTCGTCCCAATTCAACCAGCCTGGCAGTATCGGGAAGGTAACGAAGATAGCGCCCGTCTGAGATCGCATTGAAAAGGCCGATTACAGTCACCTGCTCTTGGAACTCCTCACCCGATGTACGAATCACCGGCAGTGTTTCCTGCCAGATTTGCCCTGATGCCACTGTACGTTGTAAGAAAATATCCCATAAAGTCTCAAGACGCTCTATCGAGGGTAGCGAACGACTTGCAGCAATCTCTTGTAAAACCGTCAGATCATTCTGTCGGTTAGCCGAGGTAAGATCATTCTTGAACAGATTGAGGTTCTCTGAAGCCACTTGCCTGACCACACCGAACAGTTCACCAAAGGTTCCTGTCTTCTCCTCCAGTTGTTGACGTTGCGCTGTCAATTCCACCTGTTGTTGATCATAGGTTGACTGCAGCGCCTGTTGATGTTGCATTGCTGCTTCCAGTTTCTCCTTAATCGCTTTCAACTGGGATGCACGCTCACTGTGTAACGCAAGAAAGCGCTCCACTCTGACCTGATCCCGTTTTTTTTCAGCCTGTCGTGATTCACGTACCTGTTGTAGCAACACCTGTAAAGGATCGCTCTGTGCGGCATACGCATTGGGCAGCTGTATGACACTGAAAAACAATCCGAATCCTATCAGTAACGCCCTCATGGTCGCTCCCCTTTCCCAGGCACAATCAGTGGCAGTGTCATCAGATCGGGGGGAAGTTGCTTGCGGGCAATACGAATGGCATAGGCAATATCAGGTAGATAGCCTCTATCGAGGTGTTGCCAGTCCCGTTTTCGGTTATCCCAAATAGCGGCTTGTTCGCCATCCAGGGTGAGATAGAACAATGCAACTCTGCCTAAACGTAAGAAATCGACCATTTTCGGACTACCGTCCAACTGTAGATGTCCTTGATAGGCCTCTATGTTGCGCCCATAGTCCGCCTCGATCTGATAGGCCTCAAGCAGTCGACGGAACCGTTCCGATATCGTGCTGCTACCTTTATCGAATGCCTGTTTCAGAGCGTTATACCGGGCCTCTCTCTCTTCAGCTAGAAAAGGGCTATCCAGCTCAATGAACTGTCCGAGGGTTTGCAGCATATTGTCCATTAACGGATCGATTTCGCCGCGTATCTCATCAATTTCACTCAGCTCTTGAGTGATCCTGTTGATCTCAGCGTGCTGCTGATCGATCCTGGATTGCAATGCTTCATTAATCTGACCGGTACGTTCAAGGTCGCTTGACAACTTGCGGTACTGTTCAAGCATTTGACGGGACTCATCATCCAGATCATCGATCTTCTGCTGTGAAATTTTAGCTGCTTTGTGTGCCGCAACCTCTACCCTTATCGCCTGATCCAGGGTATCTTTTGCATAGCTACTGCTACTGGTGAACAGGAGCGTCAGGGTAGCTCCAATTGTTATAATTTTTCTCATCTTGTGTGCTATAACCGTATTAATCCGAGTCGTACTTTTGACATGCATCATACGGCCCTGTTTCATTATGCTCAAACTGATCAAATTCGAGACAAGGTTAAAAACATCTCCCGTGCCGATTAAAAACACCTTATCAGCGGGTGGTTAATCTCTGTCTGGTTTTCTGAAACAATCTGAATCTACTTAAATGGAGATGACGGCTATGCATGATCGCCAATCCCTTGCCAGAGCGTTTCGCCAGTTGCTGCCTGACGAGTGCGTGATTTTTCGTGAGGAGGAGCTGATCCCCTACGAGTGCGATGGCCTGTCTGCTTACCGCCAGGTACCTCTGATCGTACTCATTCCCTACACAGCCGACCAAGTTGAGGGGATCCTGAAATTTTGCAATCTACATCAACTACCTGTCGTAGCACGCGGTTCTGGCACAGGATTGTCAGGTGGCGCACTCCCCCACGAGCAGGGTGTATTGCTCAGTCTGGCAAGGCTCAATCAGATTCTGGAAGTCGATTGCGACAACATGCAAGCGCGGGTACAACCCGGGGTGCGTAATCTTGCTGTCAGTGAAGCAGTAAAAGTCTATGGTCTCTATTATGCACCTGACCCGTCATCCCAGATCGCCTGCTCCATTGGTGGCAATGTGGCTGAGAATGCGGGTGGCGTTCACTGTCTCAAGTATGGATTGACCCTACACAATGTTCTGCAAGTCACCATGATCACCATCGATGGCGAGAAAGTAATATTTGGATGTGGTGGATATGATGCACCTGGCCTGGACCTGCTGACCCTGATTACCGGTTCAGAAGGCATGCTAGGTGTTGTGGTCGAAGTGCTGGTCAAACTGTTACCAATCCCTGAACGTCAACAGGTAGTGCTTGCTGCCTTTGACGACCTCGAGACTGCAGGAGATGCTGTCGCTGAAATCATTGCGCAAGGGATTTTGCCCGCTGGATTGGAAATGATGGACAACCTCTCGATTCGTGCATCAGAGGATTTTGTGCACGCAGGCTACCCCACTGACGCCCAGGCAATCCTGCTATGTGAAGTGGATGGGACAGATGATGAAGTATCAGAAGAGATCTTGCAGGTTCGAGAGATACTGCTCCAGTCGGGAGCCACGCAGGTCAGGACGGCTGTGGATGAACAAGAGCGCATAAAATTCTGGGCGGGAAGAAAAAATGCATTTCCCGCGGTAGGGCGACTTTCACCCGATTACTATTGCATGGATGGCACGATCCCCCGCAGCCAATTGGGCAGGGTATTGAAGATGATCGGTGAGATGTCTGAGCGCTACAAGCTGCGTTGTGCCAATGTCTTCCACGCCGGTGATGGCAATCTACATCCACTGATTCTCTACGATGCAAACAACCCTGGTGAATTGGAAAAGGCAGAGACCTTCGGTGGTGAAATCCTGGAGCTCTGCGTTGCTGTGGGTGGCACGATTACCGGTGAGCATGGGGTTGGAATGGAGAAGATTAATCAGATGTGCGCCCAGTTTCCGGATGAGGAGTTGCAAACCTTTCATGCCGTTAAAGGAGTGTTTGATCCACACAGCCTGCTGAACCCGGGTAAGGCAATCCCAACGCTGGCTCGCTGTGCTGAGTTCGGGGCGATGCATGTACATGCAGGGAAATTGCGTTTTCCCGAGCTGGAGCGTTTTTAATGACTATGGATCGAGACTGTTCTGAGGCATTACAAACAACGGTTTTGGATGCCATGAACAACAGAAGGGCATTACAACTTGTCGGTAGCGGCAGTAAGCAGTTCTATGGCCGGGAAGCCCAGGGTGAGATGCTGTCACTAGCCGATCACCGGGGAATTATCAGCTACGAGCCAACTGAGCTTGTCATCACTGCACGTGCCGGGACACCGCTGAAGGAGATAGAAGCGGCGCTGTTGGAAAAGGGACAGATGCTACCTTTCGAACCCCCACATTTCGCTGGCAGAGGTACTATCGGAGGGGCCATAGCGGCAGGGCTCAGTGGCCCAAGACGTCCATGGGGCGGTGCCCCCCGGGACCTGCTCCTGGGGATCAAACTCCTTGATGGTAGAGGCCGCATTCTCCGTTTCGGCGGCCAGGTGATGAAGAATGTCGCAGGTTACGATCTTTCCCGTTTGATGGCAGGCGCTTTGGGGACCTTAGGTATACTGCTTGAAGTGTCGATCAAGGTGCTACCCAAACCACCGCACGAACACACCCTGACATTCTCATCTAAAGAGCAGGATGGCTGGTCTCTGATTCATACGATGCTGCGCAAAGCGATACCGATCACAGCGACCTGCAGTCAAGGAGAGCAACATAAACTGCGTCTTGCGTGTAATGAACAGCGTCTGAAACAGATTCAAGAGACCTATGGCATGCTCACAGTTGACCATCAACATGGGTTCTGGCAGGCATTACGTGACCAAGAGCTGGACCTGTTTCAGCAACAGAGGCCCCTGTGGCGACTCTCAGTTCCGCCAGCGGCCAAACTCAATCTGCCTGGAGAGCGTTTAAATGAGTGGTCTGGGGGATTGCATTGGCTCATCTCTGATCATCCCGCCAGTGAAATACGCACATTAGTGGAAAAACAAGCAGGTCATGCCATACTTTTTCGCAATGGTGACCGTAGTAATGAGGTATTTCACCCACTCCAGCCAAGGGTAGCTGAGTTACAACAGAAGCTAAAGCAAGTATTTGACCCAAAAGGGATATTCAATCCTGGGAGGCATTACTCCCATTACTGAGGAGGATGATATTATCCCGACAAATAGGCTGCTCCGGTTTAATCAATTTGTGCGATGAGCAAATTTCGAGATAGGACAAACGGCATCTTCGTCATTGCTTCGGTCTGGCCGCTTGCATACAATTTTGCATCTGTTCCATGGTGCTGCTTCCTGTGAAGCATTTTGTCATAACCGCGCCGATCATGATTGATCGATCCAGAAACTGCATCATGCTTTTTTTAGTCTCAGCATTGAACTTGATATCTTTCGGACTCTTGACTGGAGCATTTTGCCCTTCCGGCATACCCGGGACAGGCCCCATCCTCTCCTGAATCTCCTTCTCCATGGCCGTCATTATCTCGGCACACTTTTCAAATCCCGCCTGATCCTCCGCCTTTTCAAGGCAACGCTTGGTCTCTTTCATAGCAGGTATGCTCTTCTCCATCATCGGCAACATCTTCTGTTTCGACTGTTCAAAGAACTGCTGCTGGTCCATTTGCGTACCAGCCGGTTGCTGCGCGAAGGTCAACGCGGGTAGCAGTAAAAAAAAATGAAGCCATTTCATTCGATATCTCCTCACCATAGTCATTCAGAAACACGACCATACCGCAATCGGCTTGACTGAAACAGACACATCTTACTAACTAGAACCTAGGTTTGTATCTCTCAAAGATTGGGCTATTTGTAAACGAACAGAGCGCTTCTCGCCAATAACCCAGAATGCAATGGGCTGTATTTTAAGTGTTGAGCAGTTAGAATCCCGAACTGCAGCAATCATCGCAGGAGATCTCCGTGGCAGAAAAACAAGTTGACGTCGCCATCCTCGGTTCGGGAACCGCCGGACTGAATGCGACCAGTAAGGTCGGACCGAGTGGTAAAGACTTTCTCCTCATCAACGGTGGTGAGCCAGGTACCACTTGCGCGCGGGTTGGGTGTATGCCGTCCAAGGCCTTAATTCAGGTCGCTGAGGACTACCATAGGCGCACCCATCTCGATCGGTATGGTGTCGATGGCCACACTGAATTGACCATCGATATTCCAGAAGCCATGGAGCATGTTCAGGATCTGCGTGACAATTTTGTCGATAGAGTGCTAACCAACAGCACTGACAATATGGGGGAAAAATTTGTTGAAGCCTATGCAAAATTCATCGACCCACATACTCTAGAGCTGGATAGTGGCGACAAGGTGATCGCGAAGAAGATTGTTATCGCCACAGGATCTCGCCCCATTATTCCGCCTGCCTGGGAGGTCTTTGGCCACAAGGTATTGACCACCGATACCTTCTTCGAATTAGAAGACCTGCCTAAATCGGTTGCAGTCATCGGTTTAGGTGTGATCGGTCTGGAACTGGGACAATCACTCAGCCGTTTAGATATAGACGTTTGTGGTTTTGATATGGCACAGACCATAGGTAGCACCAGTGATCCCGAAGTATCGAAGATGGCTCTTGAAACTATACAGCGGGAATTCCCCATCTACTTGGGAGAGGCTGTTGAGATTACTGAAGAGGGTAAACAGTTACGAGTCACTGCCGGAGCAAACTCGGTTGTGGTTGATAAAGTATTGGCAAGCCTGGGACGAATCCCCAACGTAGATAACTTAGCGTTGGATAATGCGGGTATCGAACTCGACGAACAAGGTATTCCCCTATTCAATCCCAACACCATGCAGTGTGGCAGTTCCCATATATTCATCGCGGGGGATGTCAATGGTGAACGCCCCATCCTCCAGGAGGCCGGTGATGAAGGCAAAATCGCTGGCTACAACGCCGCCCATGATGAGGTTGTTGGATTCAAGCGCAAGGTACCTTTAGCAATCAACTTTTGTGATCCCAATATTTGCCTTGTGGGTGCAATCTGGATCTGGAAAAAACAGCAATAGGTGAGGTCAAACTGGGCTCCAGTAGGTCGTGCCCAGATCATGGGCCAGAGTCGGGGGATCATTCGTGTTTATGGTGATAAATCCACCGGCATCATTCTTGGTTCAGAGATGATCACCACCCGTGGTGAAAATCTGGCCCATCTTCTCAATTGGGCAATTTCACAACAACTCACCGTGGGTGATCTGATCCGCCTGCCCTTTTACCACCCGGTCATAGAAGAGGCGCTACAGGCTGCTCTCAACAACCTCTATGCCCAGGTAGATGTAAAAAACGAAAGCCCGATTAAAGAACTCTATCCACTATAAGCGATACGACAATCATGGAATCTATACAAGTCGAATTCCCTGGAGGGAAGTGCATCGAAGCCAAAGTCGGTGCTTACACCATACAGACCGATCAGCCAACCAAGTATGGTGGAGAGGCGAGTGCACCTGCGCCCTTTGACCTGTTTCTCGCTTCGTTGGCGACCTGTGCAGGGATCTATGCCTGGAATTTCTGCGAATCGCGCAAGCTCTCTACGGAAGGTCTGGAATTGCGTATGGAATGTATCGATGATGAAAAGAGAAAGATGATCGTACAAATCAAATTCCACCTGTCGCTGCCAGAAGGCTTTCCCGAAAAATACCGTAGTGGCATTGTCAGGGCAATGGAACTCTGTGCCGTCAAACGACACATGCAGGATACCCCTGAGTTCACCATCGAGGTCACTTAAGGAAGCTACAAAGATCCATTTGGAATTCAATATCCAATCTTCGTGTAACTATTCAGATCAACAACACATGTCGTAGGAATCGGCTGCTTTTTCCGCAAAAAGCAGCCGATTCCTACGATGGCTCCACCAAATCATCCTCCTAGCTGAATAGTTACCATCATTTTCCCGTTGCGCCGAAAACCACCTGTTTTCATCCGGTCAATGAACAGGGCAGACTCATTGGAAAGCGGATTTCAGAAAAAACGCACACCGTTACGTGATGGCCATCACATTATGGTGTGAGCATTTTCTGAAATCACCGCCCGGTTGATGAGGAACTGTTTCATCGTCAGGGCAAAAAAAGTAGTCTTCAGCGAAGCCTATGAAATGGATGAATTCATCAGAGAGCAGATGAGGTTAACGGATTGAAAGGAACAGCAAGTTTTCTATGGATAGCCCTGGGGTTTGCAAGAGAAGATGATAATGTTTTCCCATTTGGCAATAGGCATGGATTACACACTGAAATCGTTGCTTTACCTCACAAAGGGCCTTTAAAAACGTCTGGTAATATCGTTCATTATGAAAAACAACCTGTCTCGCTCGACAACGATTCATTACATGGTAGAAGGCATTTTTAAATTCTATTCTTTGAGGCCCTGGCATACAGACGAGTATAGAGAGTTTTCTTAATCAAGCAACTTGACCCCTGACCCGACATAGTATTATTAGACAAGCAACTTGACCCCTTATTCTCTTCCCCTATTCTCTTCCCCAAAGCCAGGGGGCTGATCAAGTTTCCGGTAGAAGCAATGATAATCCCGCTGATCAGGTAAGCGCCTAGGGGTGGGTTATTAGAGAGAGGAATATAACGATAATCCTATTATTGGTATTGGTAAACTCTTATCAAGGACAACACCAACAGGTCAAATTACACATTTCACTTATGACAATGAGGGGCGTCTAAGTACTGTTACTGGGCATTTCAGTGATACATTAACATATCATTATGATGATGAAGGTTATCTCGTCACAATCACAACGCCAGATGGAAATCTTAACTACGCTTATGATGAATCGGGTAGCCGGGGGTCTCTAACCCCCAGCCCCCACAACACCCTGCATGCGGCTCCGCACAGGGCGTTTCACTTGGAATGGTGA
>JAHXHU010000038.1 GCA_025656375.1 Candidatus Thiodiazotropha sp. (ex Ustalcina ferruginea)
TTAGGTGGAATCACCCCGATACAGAAGCTGGCTCAGACAGCTTAACAGTGACTACTTTTGAGTCCCATTATTAATGGGGAGATTACCCATCCTCTTCAGAAGCCCCATAGGGATAGAGCATCTGCGCCCATCCTGTCAATCCAGGCTTCACCCAGTGACGCTGTAAATAGTAGGGGATGTCATTCGAAAGTTGCAGGACGAATTCAGGACGTTCAGGACGCGGTCCTACCAAACTCATATCACCATTTAGGATATTGTAGATCTGTGGCAATTCATCCAATCGGGTCTTTCTGAGAAAACCACCTAACTTAGTGACACGCGCATCGTTTTTAGTCGCCCATCTCGCTACACCATCCGCCTCGGCATCGGTACGCATACTCCTGAACTTGTAGACTTTAAACAGCTTACCATTTTTACCTACCCTTACCTGACTATAGAGGATTGGATCTCTACCTACTGACTCAATGAGACTGGCAAGCGTGACCAGCACCATAAGTGGCGCTGCAACGATAGAGATGACTATCCCTACCGACATGTCGAATCCCTTCTTAATTGCGCGGTTTAGAGGCCTCTGCCGGTATCCGTCGGTATACAACATCCAACTGGGATAGAGCAGATCGATGTTGATGATCGAGAGTTCCTTTTCGAAAAAGGTCAGTAGATCGAGTATCTGTATCCCTTTGATCTTACATTCCAGGAGTTCGTGATTCGGTAGCTTTTTTCGCCTGTCATCCACCGCCACTACAATCTCATCTACCGCTAGCCGATTGGATATCTCCAGCAATGTCTGATCCTTGACGATCTGACGTTCCTCATCAATCAACTCGATCCTGTCACCTAGATTGACGTAACCTACCACCACTATGCCCACAGTATCCTTGGCTTTGACTGACTCTTCGATACGATCTGCATTGATCCCTACACCCAATACCAAAACCCGACGTCTGAGAATCTTGTCAGAAGTGACTCTGACAAAAACAGTTCTGGCAATCAGTACACCCAGCAGTGAGAGTGACAAGCCATAAGTCAGAACTGACCGCTGATCAACAGGAAAAAGTGGCAGGACAAAAAACAGCAACGCCATCGCCACCCCACCAACCAGGAAGGCCAGAATGAGCCTTACCAAAAACCCCGAAGAGGATGCCATTGATCCCTTTTGATAGAGGCCCAGCGCGGTAAACGATGAAAACATGGCGATTGAGAAGATGACCGGAAGGTTGCTTAGTGTCTCGTCATCGACTGAATAGGCATTACCAGCAAGTTCATGGCGCAGACAGATCGCACCAAACATGGAAGAAAAAAAGATGAGAATCTCAACGACGTCGAGTAGAACAACTGCCTTGGAGATGTAGATGCCGAAAAGCTTGATCATAACTAAACTATAATTTGTCCTTCAACGGGTGGGAACGGAGTAGTGTCTGAAAAAGTCAGATCGTCTAATCTAAGTGCTTGCGTTCGCCTACCCGGGATTAACGTCCAAATTCTAGCAAAATTTAAGGTGAATGGCCTGTAGGATATCTATTTTAGCTCCAGAAGCGCTCTGATAATCAACCCCAAGATCGATATGATGCAGAAAGATATAACATTCAACCGGGCATTTACATCTCACAACTTAATAAGGAGAAAATTGCATGCCTTATATCAATATTAAGATCACCCGAGAAGGGGCTACAAAGCAACAAAAACAGGCATTGATTGCAGGTGCTACAAAATTATTAGTGGATGTGCTCGGTAAAAATCCGGCAACTACCTCAGTCGTGATAGACGAAGTCGACACGGATAACTGGGGTATCGCTGGTGAGCAAGTCACTGAACGCCGACGCAAGGGATTATAGCTTTACACCCGGAAAGTGCTTCCACATTACCAAAATAAAACCCGCTCTAATGAGCGGGTTTTAGAAGTCAATCTCAACAGTGAGAGAAAAAACTACCCTTTGCTGCCAAGCCTTTCCTGAATTGCATTCACCACCACCTCACTTGAGATAGCGCTTACAGTCAGCAACATATTCTCGTTTTTATAAAAACCGACCAATGGAGCAGTCTTTTCATTGTAGACATCGAGTCGATTGGAAATCGCCTGTTCAGTCTCATCGTCACGCTGTACTACGCTTCCGCTACATTTATCACACACACCCTCAACCTTGGTTGGCATGCTCTTGACGTTATAGATGGCACCACAGTCCACGCAGGTACGACGGGTGGTCAGGCGATCCAGGATCACCTCACGTGGCACATCGATCTCCACGGCAAAGTCGAGATCAATATTGATCTTACCCAGCAACGCCTTCAGCGCCTCCGCCTGAGGTATGGTGCGGGGAAAACCGTCCAGGAGAAAACCGTTTGCACAATCAGGTTCCTGAAGACGCTGTTCCATGATTCCCATGATCAGGTCATCAGGGACCAAATCACCTGCTTTCATAAAGGCCTCGGCCTGTTTGCCCAGCTCGCTGCCAGCCTGAACTGCGCCACGCAAAATGTCACCGGTTGAAATTTGTACTGAACCGTCCAGCTGTGTCAGCTGTTTGGCCACTGTACCCTTGCCTGCGCCTGGCGCACCCAACAGAATCAGTTTCATTGATCGCTCCTATTCTTATTCTCTACTAATTAGCATTTTTCTGCCAAGTACGAACACGACCACATGGTGAATCAATCGCCCCAGCCTATTGTCAAAACCGGCGCTATTATACTGATTTTGCCGGAAGGGTCTCGTTTTAACTCGTTTTCATTCAAAATCATCCGTGCCAGTCATTCGGGCACATGCCGGAGGAGTGGTGCATGGATGCACCGTTTACGGACCAAATGATAAAATCCAGTAAGTCGATGAATTACCCGGATCCCGGTATACGCTGGAATGATGTAGCTCTGAAAAGAAGGGTGACATATCATCCTATTAACTTTACGTTCAAGCTAACCTGAGCACTCCATCATTGGCTCTGCAGCAATCAAGCACTCACGAATAACAAGACATTGGAGTTAACCTAAAGTTAAATCTATAATTATGCGCTATCTACATATAATATATAATATTAACTTAGCTTTTACAGGTATGATCTTTGTGTCGCTTTTGGGATGCTCGAGTTCACCTCCAAAAAATATGGCGGATGCCTGTGAGATACTCAAAGAAAAAGATGACTGGTACGATGCTTCCCAGGATGCCTTTGAGAGGTGGGGGGTACCGGTACATGTACAACTGGCCATTATTCACCAGGAGTCACGCTTTAAGCACGATGCCAAGCCCCCCCGGGAAAAGCTCTTTTGGTTTATTCCCTGGTTCCGCAAGTCATCCGCCTACGGCTATGCCCAAGCGCAAGATGCCACATGGGAGTGGTATAAACGGGAAACCGGTAGGCGTTGGGCCGACCGTAATGACTACGAAGATGCGGTCGATTTTATTGGCTGGTATGGGAGTGTCTCCCACAGCAAGCTCGGCATCTCGAAATGGGACGCCTATAGACAGTACTTGGCCTATCACGAGGGCCAGGGTGGCTATAAGCGCGGAAGTTATAGACAAAAAACCTGGTTGACGAAGGTGGCCCGTAAAGTGGACAGCAATGCCAAACGTTACCGATCACAGATTGCCAAATGTAGCGATTCATTGGAACGAGGCTGGAGTCTTTGGCCTTTTTAACCCCCCTGATTGATGGGATCAGATGGTCCTAAAGATCTAATATCATGTTCCGCTAATAACTGTAACGATCAATATTGGAGTTGAATCCCATCGTTCTGTATAGAGAGTTGGCAGAAGAATGGCCAGCAACATCCGGCTAACCTATAGTAACCATTAGTCCACCCAATACATAAAGGTGCATAAAGGTATTTCATAAAATTAATACTTTCTATTGAACCCACTCCATGGACCAATACTAAACCCATCACTACACTGTTCCCGGTTTCAGTTGGATTATCCTCACATGACAGTTGGTAAAGGTTATGGATATTGACATAGCACTGAATGTTACAACCGCTATCCTCTTTATGGGGGTACTTGGGCTGCTGCTCTCCTCCATGCTTGCGTTTGCCAATAAGAAACTCTGGATTTTTGAGGATCCACGTATCGATGATCTTGAGGGCATGCTACCCGCTACTAACTGTGGCGCCTGTGGCAATGCCGGTTGCCGACCTTTCGCAGAAGCCCTGATTACTGGTGAGGTCACGCCTGCTCAGTGTACGGTCAGTAGCAGTGATGCGATCGATGAGATTGCCGATTACCTGGGCGTCGATGCCGGTGACGTGCTTAAGCGGGTCGCCCGGCTTGCTTGTGCGGGTGGTACTCACGTTGCCCGTATGCGTGCCCATTATAAGGGTCTTGAAAGCTGCCGAGCAGCAGCTGTTGTTTCAGGTGGGCCGAAGAGTTGTACCTGGGGCTGCATCGGATTGGCAGACTGCGCTGAAGTATGTGACTTCGATGCCATCACCATGGACCACCATGGCCTGCCGATCGTAGATGCTGCAAAATGTACGGCATGCGAGGATTGTGTGGATATCTGCCCAAAGGGGTTATTCTCCATCCACCCCGTGGATCGCCGTCTATGGGTGGCCTGCAAGAACCTGGAAGATGGTGATACAGCGGAAAACGACTGTGAAGTAGCCTGCACAGCCTGTGAGCGATGTGTGAAGGATTCACCTGAGGGACTGATCACCATCCAAGACAACCTGGCTGTGGTTGATTACAGCAATAACGGTTTTGCCTCACCGATTGCAACGGAGCGTTGCCCGACCGGGGCCATTGTATGGTTGGATGATGACAGGGGCCCTATAAAGGGTGTTAAAGCTAAGCGCATCGTACGCAATGAAGCGTTACCTCTATAACAGGTAGCCTCAGTGTTCGGTTTTGAGACTTTAGTTCATTCAATCCTACTTAAACTAAAAGTCATAACCAGTAACTAGACAAGAGAAGTGTTCAATGTTTGGTAAAAAAGACGACAAGACCTTCAAATACCCCGGTATCCGCATGGCAATGGATGGCAATGGTGCGGTGATTATGTGTGAGCGGGAGGCCTCCGATGCGGCTGGCGCTTACCCCATCACACCCTCAACCCAGATGGGTGAATACTGGGCAGAAGAGACGGCCAAGGGCCATATCAACATCTCGGACCGGTCACTGATCTTCATCGAACCTGAATCGGAGCATGCGGCGGCAGCGGTCACCGCAGGCATGTCCATGACCGGTCTGCGCTCAACCAACTTCTCCTCGGCACAGGGCGTGGCTTTCATGCACGAATCCCTGTATGCCGCGGCTGGTAAACGTCTGCCATATGTACTGAACATCGGTTGTCGCGCAATCACCAAGGCCTCTTTGAATATACACTGCGGTCATGACGACTATCACTGTATAGACGATACCGGTTTTTTCCAGGTTTTTGCCAATAATGCCCAGGGTGCTGCCGACCTCAACCTGATTGGTCGAAAAATTGCCGAGCTCTCTCTGACCCCTGCTGCCGTCGCACAGGATGGCTTCCTCACCACCCACCTGATTGAACCGCTGCAGGTACCGGAGCGTGAGTTAATCGCTGAATATCTGGGCCGCCCGGACGATGAAATCGAGTGCCCGACACCGGCACAAAAGATGCTCTTTGGTGAGACTCGACGCCGTGTCCCCGCCATCTGGGATGTCGACAATCCCATGCTCTCCGGTTCTGTACAGAATCAGGATGCCTATATGCAGACCACTGCAGCTCAGCGTCCCTACTTCTTTCAGCATATCCCGGACATCGCCGACCAGGTGATGGATGAGTACTACGAACTCACTGGACGTCGCTACGATCGTATCGGTTGTTACAACACGGACAAATCCGACTATGTCATCGTCGGCATGGGATCAATGATTGTACAGGCACATGGCGTTGCCGATTACCTGCAGAAAACCCGTAAATTGAAGGTCGGTGTCATCGACATCACTATGTTTCGCCCCTTCCCCGGTGATCTGTTGGGCACCGTCCTGAAAGGGAAAAAGGGTGTTTGTGTGCTAGAGCGCACCGATCAACCGCTGGCAGAAGACCTGCCGCTGATGCGTGAAGTACGTTCCGTCATTTCCAAGTGCATAGAAAACGGCCAGGCTGCCGCAGGGAAACAGGCACAGCCTTACCCCAAATATGACAGCTATGGCAGCTTTGCCGACGCGCCACGCCTCTACTCAGGTGCCTATGGCCTGGGATCACGGGATCTTCAGCCTGAGGCATTGATTGGTGCCGTTGAAAACATGCTACCTGAGGGTGACCATCGCAAGTTTTTCTACCTGGGTATCGATTTTGTCCGGGAAGCGAGCACACCCAAGCAAGAGATCCATATCCAAAAGCTGCTTGAAGCCTATCCCGATATCGGTGACATAGCGGTACGTGGCTCTGAGAACCCAAATCTTATGCCTGAGGGTTCGATTACGGTTCGTATGCATTCAGTGGGTGGATGGGGTGCCATCACAACCGGTAAAAACCTGGTTATGACCCTCTATGATCTGCTCGGTTATGAGATCAAGGCAAATCCGAAATACGGTTCTGAGAAAAAGGGTCAACCAACCACCTACTATCTCTCTGCAGCACCCACACCGATTCCGCTCAACTGCGAGTACCACTATGTAGATGTGGTGTTGAGTCCTGACCCGAATGTATTTGGACACTCCAATCCTTTATCCGGTTTAAAGAAGGGTGGCACACTGATCATCCAGTCCAATCTTGCCAGTGCTGATGATGTGTGGGACTCCTTTCCCCGCTGGATGCAACAGCAGGTCATAGAAAATGAGATCCATGTCTTCTATGTGGATGGCTTTAAAATTGCTCGGGAAGAAGCTTCCGATGCAGAGCTGCAACTGCGCATGCAGGGTAATGCCTTCCAGGGTGCCTTCTTTGCGGGCTCACCGCTGATGGCGATGTCCGGTCTGGATGAGAAGAAACTATTCTCCGCAATCGAGGATCAACTGGTCAGCAAATTCGGTAGCAAAGGCCGCCGTGTGGTGGAAGATAACCTGCGTGTGGTACGTCGCGGATTTGATGAGATTTACGAAATCACCAATAAGACGATTGGCTCATCCGCTCAAATGCCGGTCAAAAAAGAGCTGGGTATGCCTGTCATGCTCAAACAACTGCCTCAGACAGAGGGTGGCATCTCCGATGTGCACCGCTTTTGGGAACAAACCGGCAGCTTCTATGCCTCCGGTAAAGGTAATGACAACCTGACGGACCCCTACCAAGCCCTGTCATTGATACCTGCCGCCACCGGTGTCTATCGCGATATGACCCAGATTCGTTTCGACTATCCAAAATGGGTAGCGGAAAATTGTACCGCCTGTGGTGACTGCTACACCCTCTGCCCTGACAGTGCCATACCGGGTCTGGTCAACACCGTCACTGATGTATTTGCCACCGCCATCAACCGCATCGAAACAGGTGGTCGTCCGACCCAGTATCTGCGACGCGAAAGCCGCAATGTGGAGAAACGGCTGCGTGAATTACTGAATGAATCCGGCGACACCGCTGATGTACGTACCATGCTTGATCAGGCTGTACTGGAGTGTATTGCTGCTGACGAGATTGAGGATGATGCCCGTCCTGCGCTTGAAGAGGAGTTCGGCCTGTTTCTCCAAGCCTTGGGTGAGTTCGAGTTTTCGGTTACCAAGCCGTATTGGAACAACATGGAGAAGAGGAACAAAAACAGCGGTGGGCTCTTCTCCATCACCGTCAACCCCTATACCTGCAAAGGGTGTATGGAGTGTGTTGAAATCTGTGAAGATGATGCGCTGGTCACCACCCACCAGGATGAAGCAGCCATTCAACGACTGCGCAACGATTGGGATTTCTGGATGGAATTGCCTACCAGCGACCCGTCATTCAATCGCATCGATGACCTGGATGAAAAGATCGGTGCCCTTCAGACACTGTTGATGGACAAGGCCAACTACAACTCCATGTCCTGTGGTGATGGGGCCTGCCTGGGTTGTGGTGAGAAGACCATTATCCATCTCTTTACCGGTACTGTCACTGCACTGATGCAGCCACGGGTCAAACAGCAGCTGGGGAAGATCGACAAGCTGATCGAACAGCTGGAACAGCATGTACGGCTGAAACTGGCTGCCGGCGTCGATCTGAGTAATGCGAACGCGATTGCCGAGGCTGTCTCTAATGATACCGAAAGTGACCTGACCCTCTCCAACCTGAGTAACAATCTCGACAGTGATCATGAGAAGACCGTGATCGATCGTGAATGGTTGCAGTGGGTGACCCAGTTGTTGGATGAGCTGCGTGATCTGAAATGGCGTTATGCAGAAGGCACCAGCAAGAACGGGCGTGCTGAGATGGGTATAATCAACGCTACGGGTTGTACATCCGTGTGGGGTTCCACCTATCCCTACAACCCCTACCCCTTCCCCTGGGCCAGCCACCTGTTCCAGGACAGCCCGTCGGTCGCCATGGGTCTCTTCGAGGGACATATGTGCAAGATGGCGGACGGCTTTTCTGCCATTCGTAAAGCCGAGCTTGAACTGGCCGGTAAATACAACATGGCCGAGCATGATGACTTCTTCAAGCAATTCAGCTGGAAGCAGTTTACCGATGATGAGTGGCTGCTCTGTCCGCCTGTCGTCTCCATTGGCGGTGACGGTGCAATGTATGACATCGGTTTCCAAAACCTCTCCAGGGCACTTGCCTCGGGCATGCCCATCAAGGTGCTGGTACTCGATACCCAGGTCTACTCCAATACCGGTGGACAGGCTTGTACTTCAGGCTACATCGGCCAGGTGGCAGACATGAGCCCTTACGGCAAAGCCTGGAAAGGCAAGCAGGAGATCCGTAAGGAGGTCTCCCTGATCGGTATCGCACATCGCACGACCTATGTCCTGCAGAGTGCCATCAGCAACACCACTCATTTGTTGGAGGGTTATATTGACGGTTTGAACAGTCGCCGTCCGGCACTGTTTAACATCTATGCGGTCTGTCCGCCGGAGCATGGCATCGGTGATGATATAGCCTCTCAGCAATCTAAACTGGCCGTGGAGTCACGCGGTTATCCGCTGATGAAATATGATCCGGATGCAGGTAAAACCATAGAAGAATGTATCGACCTGGAAGGCAATCCGGCGATGGATGATGATTGGCCAATGTACAACATCAGCTACCAGGATGAGAAAGGTGAGGAGTGCAAACTGGAAGTCCCCATGACCTTTGCAGACTTCGCTGTCACCGAGGGTCGTTTCCGCAAGCAGTTCCGCATGGCGCCACCGGAGACCTGGAATGACAACATGGTGCCGATGCACGAATTTCTGGACTTTGATGAGGATGAACGTGACGGTATATTTCCCTACATCTGGGGTGTCGATGCCAAGAATCAATTGACTCGTATCATTTGTGCGAAAGAGATTGCCCTCTCCTGTGATGAGCGTCGTCAGTTCTGGCGTCAACTCAAGGGTATTGCCGGCGAACTCAACAAAGTGGACGTGAATGTGCTGGTAGACCAGGCCAAGGTTGATATGGCCAATCGCCTCAGCTCTACACTGCTTTCACTGGCAGCCAGTGGTAATGCCGGTGCGTTGACAGGTTCAATCTCGGCAAACGGTGCCGGTGCAGGCTCTATGGTTTCTGACGCAGGCGGTGGTGAAGCGGGTGATTATGAACCGGTATGGATTGAGACCCCGGAGTGTACTGCTTGTGATGAGTGCATCGATATTAATCCAAAGATCTTCACCTATAACGATGACAAGAAGGCTATTATCGTCGATGCCAAAGCGGGCCACTTTAAGGACATCGTCAAGGCAGCGGAGAAATGTACTGCCATCTGTATACATCCCGGTACACCCTGGAATCCATCGGAGAAGGATTTGGATAAGTGGGTCAAGCGTGCGGCCAAATACCAATAAGCATGTCGGCAAAAGCCATGATTGCTGACAAAACACGCTTTTCATCAAACGGGCGGATCGTCAGATCCGCCCGTTAACCGAGTCTGAATGATATGGGACTTCTCAACCTGCTGTTTGGGCTGAAAAGCTTCACCCACGGCATCCATCCGCCCTACCATAAGGATACGGCGGACAAAACGATACGCCGCCTCCCTTTTCCAGCGGAATTGGTATTACCGCTGAATCAGCATATAGGCAAACCAGCCATCCCTGTGGTCCGTAAAGGACAGGAGGTGGTACGTGGAGAGCCGATTGCAAAGGCAGATGGCAATTTCTCTGTACCCATACACGCCCCTGCAACCGGCCGGGTAAGGGATATCGAGCTGATGCCTACTCCCAAAGGCCCAAAATCAAACGCTATCGTGTTGGATGTCTATGAGGGATCCACTCAGGAGGTCCTGTGGGAACAACCCCGGGAGATGAGTGACCTAACCCAGCAAGAGATCATTCATGCGATCCAGGATAGCGGCATGGTGGGACTGGGTGGAGCCGCCTTTCCTTCCCATATAAAATTGATGATACCCGAGGGTAAGCAGGTCGATACCCTGATCATCAATGGATGTGAATGTGAGCCTTATTTGACGTGCGATCACCGCATTATGCTCGAGTATCCGAAACAGTTGTTGAGGGGTATTCGCTATGCGATGCGGGCATCCGGCACCAGCCAGGCCATCATCGGCATTGAAGACAATAAAATGGATGCTGTCGAAATGTTGCGTAGCAACCTCTCAAAAGGCAGCCCAGTACGGGTCGAAGAGGTTGAAACAAAGTATCCGCAAGGCTCAGAGAAGATGTTGATTAAATCGCTACTCGACCGTGAGGTACCAGCCGGTGGGCTACCGGCCGATGTCGGTGTGGTTGTCAATAATGTGGGCACCCTGGCAGGTCTTGGGCAGCTGCTCCCCAAAGGCCAGGGATTGATTGAGCGTGTCATTACTGTTGCAGGCCCAGGAGTTGTCAAACCTGGCAACTATATGGTTCCTCTGGGAACACCGATAAGCCATATTCTGCAGCAGACAGGCTATGAAGGATCCCGTACTGAATTTATTTTAGGTGGGCCGATGATGGGACCGGCAGTCTCTGCCATGGATACACCCATCACCAAGGGGACTTCCGGCCTGCTGGTACTCAATGAGCCCTCAATTGAGGAGGAGAGCCATAGAATCTGGCCCTGTATCCGTTGTGCACGTTGCGTCTATGCCTGTCCAATGCACCTCAACCCCTCTATCCTCGGGCAAATGGCCGCCAAGCGTAAATATGAAGAGATGGCCCAGGAATACCACCTCAATGACTGCTTCGAATGTGGTTGTTGCTCTTATGTATGTCCCTCCAACATACCACTTGTACAATATTTTCGGATTGCCAAGGCGATCAACAGAGAGCAGGCAGCATGAGCAAGAAACCCACAATTGAACTACGTACCTCACCCCATGCTCATGCAGGTGACGATGTTGTGAGGATCATGCGCAATGTGATCTACGCCCTGCTTCCAATATGTGCATTTACCATCTGGGAATTTGGATTGAGTGCACTTGCCCTGCTCTTCGTGGTAACAATTACCTGTCTGTTGAGTGAACGTCTATTCAATCGCCTGAATGATTCAGCCAGCAGTTTGAGTGACTGGTCAGCCACCATAACAGGCTTATTACTGGCTCTGACCCTTCCACCGGGATTTCCCCTTTGGATGGGTGCGGTAGCCGGGTTCATCGCCATCGGCCTGGGCAAAGCCCTGTTTGGTGGTCTTGGCATGAATGCAATGAATCCTGCACTGATCGGCCGAGCCTTTGTACAGGCCGCCTTTCCTGTGGCCATTACCACCTGGACACCCGCTTTTTTTGAGGGCCGCTTCAGCCAATTTATTCCCACAACCTTGACACCACCCTTCCTACAGTCACCCACCATCGGAGAGTGGGTTGCAGCAGTCAATGTAGATGCCTTTAGTGGGGCAACACCGTTGGCACTGCAGAAATTTGAGGGTGTACAAACGGACATCATGGATATGTTGTTGGGCACAACAGCAGGATCGGCCGGTGAAACATCGGCTCTGTTGATTCTGATCTGTGGACTCTACCTGGCCGCACGCAATATGCTCGACTGGCGCATCCCTGTCATGGTGATACTGGGTGCGGCACTGACTGCGGGCATCTTTTTTCTCATCGATCCAGTGCGTTACCCCGACCCACTGTTTGTACTTTGCTCCGGTGGTCTGATGCTTGGGGCCTGGTTCATGGCCAGCGATATGGTAGGTTCCCCTGTCACCCCCCTGGGAATCATCATCTATGGTCTGATGATTGGCATCATCACCGTTATCATCCGTCTATTCGGTGGTCTTACAGAGGGTGTGATGTATGCCATTCTTCTGGGCAATGCAGCCACACCATTGATCGACCAGATCACCCAGCCCCGTGTCTTCGGTCAGCAGAGGGCAAGTAAATGAGTACCCCCGAAGCTGAAGTCATAAAACCGCCAACACCCGCCGGTCCCATGATCCGTACACTGATGGGTATCGCCATGCTATCGGGCTTTCTGGTGGTACTCACCTACCAACTGACTAAGCCGATGATCGAGGAGAATCAACGCAGGGCTATTGAAGCTGCCGTCTTCCAGGTCATCCCCGGCGCTGTTGCACGTAAGGATTTTGTGATCAATGAGACCGGCATCGTCGCTGTCACTCCGGAAAATCCCGCTAAGGGTCTTCTGGTCTACGCGGGCTACGATAGTGAAGGTCAACTGAAGGGTATCGCTGCCAAAGCCGCTGCACAGGGTTATGCTGACATGATCTATCTGCTCTACGGTTATGACCCCGTCTGTCAATGCATCCGCGGGATCAAAGTGTTGAAACTGGCAGAAACCCCTGGGTTGGGTGACAAGATCATCACTGACCCCAATTTTGTAGCCAACGTCGATGCACTGGAGACCCGTCTAGCCGATGATGGCAAAACGCTGGCCAATGAAATTGTGACCGTTAAACACGGTACCAAACAGCATCCCTGGGAAATCGATGCCATCTCTGGTGCCACAATTTCTTCAAAGGCAGTGGGAAAAGCGTTAAACCAGTCGGCCCAACACCTGTTGCCTGGGCTTGCTCCTCATCTGAAAAAAATGATGGAAGAGCGTTTTATTAAAATCGAAGTTGAGGTAACGAATGATTAAGTGTGTGTTTAGCCAATGCTTGACTTCACTATTCACAAGCGTTTGTCGTGTCCTACACTCGGCAAGCGGCTAAATTCATCATTTAAGAAACCACGAACCACAATCCAAATGAATTGACCATGGCTAAAAAAGAGAACAGCACCATCACCTGGGACACCTTCAGTGAAGGACTGTGGCGTAACAATCCGGTATTTGTCATGTTGTTGGGCATGTGCCCGGTACTGGCGGTGACCAACTCGGCAATCAATGCACTGGCCATGGGGCTTGCCACCACATTCGTACTGCTTGCCTCCGGTACGCTGATCTCACTGCTCCGTCACAGCATTCCCAAGCAGGTGCGAATCGCCACCTACATTGTCATCATTGCCACCTTTGTTACCATCGTCGATTACACCATTCAAGCCATCTCCCTCGATCTCTATAACGCATTGGGTGCCTTCATTCAGCTGATTGTGGTGAATTGCATGATCCTGGGTCGTGCTGAAGCATACGCCTCGAGAAACCGACCCTTGAAAGCGGTGGTCAATGCCCTTGGAATGGGCATTGGTTTCACCTTCGCCCTCCTCTGCCTGGGTGTGGTACGTGAAATCCTCGGTGCCGGCAGCCTGTTTGGTTTTGATCTCTTCGGACCCCGCTTCGAGCCCTGGGTGGTAATGGTTCTTCCCGCAGGTGGTTTTCTTGTCCTGGGGGCTTGGCTGTTGTTGTTCGAATGGCTCAAGCAACGCAAAGAACGAACAGAACTTGAACCTGCAGCAGAAACAAGATGATTAATTTTGAATTGTTAATTTTGAATTTTGAATTAAATGTGTGTGCAACGCACACGCTACATATGAATCAAAAAAGAGATGAGCGAAACGAACTCGCTCATTCAAAATTCAAAATTCAAAATCTGGAATGAAGTAACATCACCCATGGCAACAGAAACACTCAGTTTTATTTTTCTCAACGCGGTGCTGGCGAACAATTTCGTTCTAGCACTCTTTCTCGGTCTCTGCCCATTTCTGGGTGTTTCCGGTAAACTTAACACCGCCCTTCCGATGGGATTGGCGACGATGTTCGTAATGCTGGTGAGTTCAATCTGCGCCTATCTGATCAATAGCGTATTAGTCTCATTTGATATCGAGTTCCTACGCCTGATTGCCTATATCGCAGTTATTGCCAGTGCCGTTCAGCTGGTGGAGATGACGCTGAAAAAGTTTTCCCCAGGCTTGTTCCGTTCCCTGGGTATCTTCCTGCCCCTGATCACTACCAACTGTGCAATCCTCGGTCTGGC